>DASTZZ010000060.1 GCA_035764005.1 Terriglobales bacterium | reverse complement strand
CCGCCTCCCAAGGCAAAAAGAAGCAGGCGTTTCTCGAAGCTGAGTAGTTTTTTCTTTTTGCGACGGGAAGTGGGTGCTACGACGTGCCCGAAGATGTCGAGCTCAGAGGCCATATTTCTGAATACGACGATAGAGCGCGCTTCGGCTCAGTCCCAGCGCTTCGGCGGCGTGGCTGATGTTGCCAGAATAGCGTCCCAACGTCTTGCGAATGAGCAGCGATTCTACTTCCTCAAGGCTCATTTCCTCGATCGAACTCGTGCTCTCGCGCCTGTCGCTGAGTCCTAAATCGCTTGGACGGATCGAATCGCTCTGGGCGAGCAACACTGCCCGCTCAATCGAATGGTCCAGCTCGCGGACATTGCCCGGCCAGAAGTGCTCCAGCATTTTTTGCATCGCGGCGGGATCGAAGCGGTTGACTTGCTTGCGATAACGCTGGGAATACGCCTTCAGGAAATGCTGCGCCAAAAGGGGAATATCTTCGCGGCGCTCGCGCAAGGGCGGCAGATGAATCTCGATCGTGTTCAGGCGGAAGAGCAGATCGGGACGAAAGGTTCCCTTGGAGCTTTCGGTCTTGAGATCGGCGTTGGTCGCAGAGAGCACGCGGACGTCGACGTTCTTCGTCTTCGAAGAACCGACACGCTCCATCTCGCCCGTTTCCAAAACGCGCAACAACTTTGCCTGCTGTTTCAGCGGAACGTTCGCAATTTCGTCGAGGAAGATCGTGCCTTTGTCGGCGAGTTCGAAGCGTCCAATGCGGTCGGTGCGAGCGTCGGTGAATGCGCCTTTTACGTGTCCGAAGAGTTCGCTCTCGAAGGTCCCCTCCGGCAGTCCGCCGGTGTTCACCGTCACCATCGGCCTTGATGCACGCGGAGATAACAGGTGCAGCGTGCGCGCGACCACTTCCTTGCCCGTGCCATGTTCGCCAGTGATGAGTACGTTCGCATCGCTGGGTCCGATGCGAGCGATGAGCTCCAAAACGGGTTGCATGACTTTGGACTCAGCGATAAACGTCGGTCGGCCCTGCGCTTGCAGCAGACGATTCTCGGCTTCGAGATGCTGCGCGCGTTTCAGTGCTCGGCTCAGCTCGATCTGCGTCCGCAGGATGCTGATCAGTCGTTCGTTTTCCCAAGGCTTTTGGATGAAGTCGCGCGCGCCGCGACGCATGGCTTCAACGGCAATATTCACACTGCCCCACGCCGTCATGACAATTACGGGCAGAGTGCTGTCCACATCCTGAATTTTCGAGAGGAGATCTAGACCTTCTTCGCCGGAGGTGGTATCGCGTGTGTAGTTCAGGTCGATGAGCAGGATGTCAAACTCGCCCGATGCCAGCTCTTCCATTACAGCTTCCGGTGAAGCAACGGCATCGATCCGGTATCCCTCACCTTTCAGCAGCAGACGCAAGGCCTCGCGCACGTCCGCCTGATCATCGGCGACGAGGATGCGCGGCGGCATAGATGTGGTGCTTATTTCGGTTGTTTCGCCCTGCTCGAGACTGCTGATTGGCAAAAGTCCTCCAAAACAATTTCGTGATTTCGCGATTGTGTGATTTCGTGATTGAGAATCGCAAAATCACGAAATCACCAAATCACGAAATCCCGACAACCTGTAAGTAAGGCATGATCACTGATTGACTGGCGCTATTCCTGACATCTTCGGCAGCGCGTGAACTATGCCTGTTTCGGCGTCGTCGATGCTGATTCCGTTGTTTACCAGCGTAGCACCGATGGAGTGGTCTAACTCCACCCTTGCCTTCGCATAGGCGGTTGTGGCCGTCACCAGATTCGATTCTGCGACGGCTAGATCACGGCCTACCTGAAGCACCTGCAAGCTTGTCGAAGCCCCAAGCGCAAGCTTTTTCTGCTCGATCTCCAAAGTCCGCTGCGCGACATCCACCGCCTTTCTCGCTGCCACTACGCGAGCGCGATACTGTGTGACCGCGAACTGCGCATTGCGGACTTCGATCCCGACCTGATTCTGGAGTTGCTGAAGATGGAGCTCAGCCTGTCCGTATTCCAATTCGGAACGTACCTGATCGGCTTGCGCGGCACGGTTACGCAGCGGAATGGTCAAGTTGAAACCGACAGAATAATCTGGAGAGCTGCCGTTGAAGGTCCGCGTGAAGACGTCGCCAAATCCCGTTACGGGAATCAGCGCGCCGCCGGAAGTAAGCGGGTTCGGCACGCCCGCCAATCCCGATCCACCGTAAAATGCGACGAAATCCAAATCCGGCAGCAGGGCATTCTTCGCGGCTTTGCGCGAGATTTGACGATTCGTCATGTCGATTCTCGCCTCGGCCAGTTCTGGACGGTGGGAGAGCGCTTCGGCAATCAGATCCTGCGTCGGAACTACAGGTTCCGTTTCGGGAACGCTGATCGTGTCCGTTGGAACCACAGCCGCCGAAGCGATTTCCGGGTCGCTTAAGTTGCGCGTGATTGCGTTCTTCATCAGCAATTCCTGCAGCTGCAGGTTCGTTTGCGCAATGATGAGGTCCTGGTTGCTGGAATCAACGACCGACTCATCCCTCGTGACCTCGATTGGCGCAATAGCTTGCAATTCGACTTGCTTCTTATCATCTTCCAGCGTCTTCTGCGCGAGAGCTAAAGAGCGCTCCTTTACCTTGACATCTTCGACGGCGTTAACGAGATCCCAGTAGATGTTCTCGATCTGTGTGACCGTCGCGATGACCTGGTTGCGAAAGGCGATATCGGTCACCTCGCGATTGTTCTTCGCGATGTGAAGGAAACGCAGGTTGGGGCCAAGCCCGAATCCGGAGAGCAGGCGCTGCGTAAGCGTGAAACGAAATCCAGAATTCAGCAGCGGCATCAAATCGGTGAAACGAGCATTCGTGGTTTCCCGCGTGTTCTGCATCCCAAAATTAATCGCTGTGCCGGTTGGGAAGGCCTCCTGAAAGCCGGCATTAGCGTTCACCGTATTGAGCTGTTGCGCAGGAACACCCGTCGTGACCTGGTTCGCAATCGGGAAGATCGCGTGTTCGATGTTGAACTGCGTGCTTATCTGGGGATCGTAGGACCTCACCGGAGCACCAGTGCCGATTGTGGACTGCACCAGACCACCGGCGCCGCTTCCTGCGCCTCCGGCTCCTGCTGTCGACCCGCCTGCACCTGCGCCTGGCGCGCCGCTGCCAAAGCCACCGATGCCGCCGCCGGGAGTGCCCTGTACTACACCCGTATTTACTCCGAGCGCCTGTGCGCCCGCCTTGGTACGAAGAACATCGGTGTCCGCGATGTCAAGGTTGTAGCGGGCAATCGCGAGATCGAGATTGTTCTCGAGCGCGAGGGCAATGGCGTCGTTTAACGACAGCATCAGCTTGCCTTCTTTGGTGAGCTGGGTGATTCGCGGAGAGTTGTCGAGCTTGGGACTGCGGAGCGTACGGCCCTCATAGGGCGCGAGCATATTAGGAAACGACTTGCGCGATTTGGAGAAGTCGATCTTGCTGTGCTCAACCTCCGGAGCTGGCTGCTGAGTCGGAGTGCTGGCGGCAGCTGGCTGCGGCGTTGCCGGAGCAGATTGTTCCGAGGCCGCAGGAGCTGCAGACGGATTCTCAGCGGGCTTCGTTTCCTGAGCGATTCCAAACGTGGAAAGCGTCGCGATGCAGAACAGCGCTATTGCTCTGAGCTGCGGGTAAAAACACTTATGCATCGGCTTCAAGGCTCCTTTTTTGTCCTTGGTCAAAATCTCTTTTTCGTGACGGTTATGTCACCAGGGCGCCGGCCTCGACCGGACGCGCCGTGTCACCGACGATCCAGCCATCGAGCAGCTTGATGGTGCGATGGCCATAAGCTGCGTTGGCTTCTGAGTGCGTGACCTGAATGATCGTCGTTCCGGCTTCGTTGAGCTGCCGGAAGAGCTCCATGATTTCTTTCGCCTGATCGGAGTGAAGATTGCCCGTGGGTTCGTCGGCGAGTATCAATTTGGGCTTGTTGATCACTGCTCGCGCCACGCCGACTAACTGCTGCTGCCCGCCGGAGAGCTGATTCGGATACAGATCCTTTTTCCCGACGATGTTGAAGCGGTCGAGCGTGTCAGCGACCAGGCTTGCGCGCTCCGATTTCTTAATGTCCTTGTATGAAAGCGGCAGGTCGAGATTCTCGGCGACAGTCAGGTTATCGAGCAGGTGATAGCTCTGGAAAACGAAGCCAATGTTCTTCTTGTTTAGTTCGGAGCGCTGCTTGCGGTTCATCTTGTGAACCGCCTCGCCTGCGAAGTAGTATTCGCCCGTCCACTGATCATCGAGCATGCCGAGGATGCTCATAATCGTAGTCTTGCCTGCCCCCGAGGGACCCATAACCGTGACGAACTCACCCTGACCCACCTCAAGGTTAATGCGCCGCAGCAACCAGATTGTTCCTGCCGGCGATTTGATGGTTTTTTCGATTCCGCGTAACTGAATCATTGAGTAGCCTTGACCGACCTTACGGTTCATAGCCTAAGTGGCACGTAATTGACCTAACGATAATGCCTGTAAATGTCTCTGCGTGAGAGATTTACAACTCCATTCGCTAACTCTGGGGTGCAGAGCTTGTTCGTCAGCGCGAAGAACTGTCCGAAAACGAACAGTTGCGGTGCTGGCCGTCGAAGGGCTTTACATCGGAGCTTCGTCCCAGCAAGATTGACGGAACGCAACACTAACAAAAGGGGAGCATTCATGTCGGCAGCCGCTGTTGAACAACCACAACATACTTTGTCGGCCCACGGACCAGCGCCCGCGCAGATCGTGATCGGAGCTGGACTTGGATTCATTATCTCGAGCTGTATGCAAACATTCACCAAACTCGGAGTTGCCGATCGGATCGCCAAGGGCACGATAAAGGTTGCCGATCTGGCTGCTCAAACCAAGTTTCCCGAAGATCCGCTCTATCGCATCCTGCGCGTGCTGGAAATGGCTGGCATTGTGCGGGAAGCCGCTGGACGGGCATTCGCACTGACCGCTGCAGGCTCACTGCTGCGAACCGACGCGCAGGGTTCGATGCGGGACATCATTCAGTACATGACCGATCCCTTGCACTACAAAGTGTATGGCAGCTTCACCGAGAGCCTGCACCGCGGAAAGACGCCGTTCGAAGATGTGCTCGGCGAGCCAGTGTTTAAGTGGTTTTTCCGGCCCGAGAACCGTGAAGAAGCTGAGATCTTCCACAAGGGTATGGTCAGCTTCAGCGGTGCGTGCATTCCCGCATTCCTCGAATCCTACGACTTCACGCAATTTCAGAGAATTATCGATCTTGGTGGCGGACTCGGCGGCATTGTGCGAGCGATTCTGAAGGCCTGTCCTAAATTGAAAGGCACCATTGCCGATCTGCCGGAAGTCGCGGAACAAGCCAATCAGGCAATCGCTGCTGACGGCTTGAGTTCAAGATGCAATGCTGTGGCTTGTGACTTCTTCAAAGCCGTTCCTGCAGAAGCGGATGCTTATTTCATGAAACACATCCTGCACGATTGGAACGATCACGACGCCACGCGCATCCTCAAGAACATTCGTGCAGTAATTCCTTCACATGGCAAGCTCATCCTGGGCGAAGCGGTTGTGCCGAGCGACGGCACTCCGCACCCTGCCAAGCTGATCGACATCGAAATGATGGCTTTTCTGCAGGGCAAGGAGCGCACCGAGCCGGAGTGGCGCGCTTTGCTAAGTGGCGCAGGACTCAAACTGAGTCGCGTGATCCACACCAAATCGCCGCTGGATTTGATTGAAGCCGTGCCCGCGTAAGCACTGAGAACGCGCCAGGACCACAAAACACAAAAAGAGCCGAGAAATCGGCTCTTTTTTAGTTTAGTTGGAACGAACTACTGCTTTGCCTCTTCACTGGACGGAGATTTCGTCTGGGCAATAGTCCAGCTCTGCTCCCCGACTTTGAAGCGGGCGAAGCGGCGAACCGAGATATTCTCGCCGAGTTTGCCGATCTTGGTCGCAATCAGTTGAGAGACCGAGATCGTTTGCTCTTTGATGAATGGCTGATCGAGCAGGCAAACTTCTTCGTAGAACTTCGCCATTTTGCCTTCCACGATCTTCTCTACGACATTCGCAGGCTTGCCCGTAGCTGCAGCCTGCGAGCGATAGATTTCCTTCTCGCGCTCATAGTCTTCGGTGGTGACATCTTCGCGGCGGATGTACTTCGGATCCGTCGCAGCGATATGCATGGAGATGTCGTGCAGCAGCTCTTTAAAATCGTCGGTACGCGCGACGAAGTCGCTCTCGCAGTTCAGCTCAAGCAACACACCAATCTTGCCGCCCGCATGGATATAGCTTGCAACAGAACCTTCGTTCGTTGTACGCGAGGCCTTTTTGCCCGCAGTAGCTACGCCCTTTTTGCGAAGAACGATTACCGCCTGCTCGATGTCGCCATTGGATTCAACCAGGGCGTTCTTGCAGTCGCCAAATGGAGCGCCAGTCTTGTCGCGCAGCTCCTTTACGAGTTTCGCGTCGATGTTCACAGTAGTAGTGCTCATAAAATCGGCTTCTAGCTGCTAGCTACTGGCCGCTAGCTGGCTCTTGGTGCTGCTAGCTACTCGTGCTAGCGTTGATGTTTCGGAGAGACACGGAACGCGTCTCGGGATGTGCTCGGAAACGGCGCGCGACGTGCGATACGAGGAATTAAAGCTAGCTGCTAGTAGCTAGCGGCTAGCAGCTTTTTTCACTCGTACGCTGCTTCAGCTTCCGCTTCGCTCGATGCCGCCGCTACTGCCGGAGACTTGCGGATGTTTCCACCGAGCACCTCTTCGAGGTTGATGTCCTCTGAGCTGGCCTCGCCATCGGCTGCGTATTCGCCGCCTTCTGTCGCGGGCTGCTCTTCCGTGCTCGTAGCAATCGCTCCTGCGAGTTCCGCGTCGCCCTTATCGGTTGCTGCCTGTGCGCCTTCCACGATCGAATCCGCAATCTTGGAAGCGAACAGGCGAATCGCGCGCAGCGCATCGTCGTTACCCGGGATCACGTAATCGACTTCGGTCGGATCGCAGTTAGTGTCGACCACGGCGACTACCGGAATGCCAAGCTTGCGGGCTTCCTTCACCGCAATCTGTTCTTTGTTCGAGTCGATCACGAACAGTGCGTCGGGCAAACGCTTCAGTGCCTTGATTCCTGCCAGGTTGGCCTGCAGGTGCTTGCGCTCGCGCTCGAGCTTGATGACTTCCTTTTTCGGGAGCAGCTCGTAACGGCCGTCGGTGGCCATGTCGTCGAGTTCCTGCAGCCGCTTCACTGACTTCTGCACTGTCACCCAGTTGGTGAGCAGTCCGCCGAGCCAGCGCTGGTTCACATAGAACATTCCACAGCGGCCGGCCTCTTCGGCGATGGCATCCTGCGCCTGACGCTTCGTGCCGACAAAGAGAATGGTTTTGCCTGCGGCGGCGGTGTCCTGGACGTATTTGCTCGCGTCTTTGAACATCTTGAGCGTCTTCTGCAGGTCGATGATGTAAATGCCGTTGCGCTCGCCAAAGATGAATTCTTTCATCTTGGGATTCCAGCGCTTGGTCTGGTGCCCGAAGTGAACGCCCGCTTCGAGCAGTTCCTTCATTGTGATATTCGCCAATTGACCTCCTTCTATGGATTGCATTCCCAGG
>DASTZZ010000059.1 GCA_035764005.1 Terriglobales bacterium | reverse complement strand
ATTTTTTCTCATACGCCTTCCGGAGGATCTCTGAATTGGGCAAAGACATGGTTCCCAAGCGGCTCTTTCTCACCAAGGGAGTGGGAATACTCAAAGAGCGCTTGACCTCCTTTGAGCTCGCGTTTCGAGACGCCGGCATCGCATCACAAAATCTGGTGCGCGTCTCCTCAATCTTTCCACCGCATTGCAAGCTGGTCTCCCGCAAAGAAGGGTCGAAGTATCTGAATCACGGCGAAGTCGTCTTTGCTGTGGTCGCCGAGAACTCCACGCGCGAACCGCACCGCTTGCTGGCATCGAGCATCGGCGTGGCGATTCCGACGGACCGCAGCACATACGGGTACATGAGCGAGCACCACAGCTTCGGCGAAACTGATGACCAGGCCGGCGACTACGCCGAGGAACTGGCTGCAGAAATGCTGGCAACAACACTCGACGTCGAATTCGACGCAGACAAGTCGTGGGACGAGAAGAAGGAGATCTACCGCATCTCGAATAAGATCGTGCGCACGGCAAACATGACACAGTCGGCGGTAGGCGATAAGCACGGTCGCTGGACTACGGTGATCGCGGCGGCAATTCTGATTTTCGAATAACCCGAGTTAACACGAAGGGCACGAAGTCTGAACATCAAGGTCACGGAGATGTTCTCCGTGGCCTTCGCATTTTTCCCTCGTGACCTTCGTGTTCGCTCTGGGTTTTGCTTTTAAATGGAAGACACGTTCCAAGTAGGCCTGATCCAGCTCTCCTGCTCGCCTGATCCTGATGCCAATCTGGAGAAAGCAGTGCAGCGTGTGCGCGAAGCCGCGCGCAATGGCGCCCAGATCGTCTGCCTGCCTGAGCTGTTTCGGACTCAATATTTCTGTCAGCGAGAAGATCCTGCGCTGTTCGATCTGGCTGAACCGATTCCTGGACCGACGACGGAAGCGATGTCGAAAGTCGCTCGCGAGACCCATGCTTCAATCATCGTTTCCCTCTTTGAGAAGCGTACGCGCGGCCTGTACCACAACACGGCTGTCTTGATCGGCAAAGATGGCAACATCGCCGGGTTGTACCGCAAGATGCACATCCCCGACGATCCTCTCTATTACGAGAAGTATTACTTCACTCCGGGCGATTTGGGATTCAAAGCCTTCGACACAGATGTCGCGCGCATCGGCACGCTCGTGTGTTGGGATCAGTGGTATCCAGAAGGGGCGCGGCTGACTGCCTTGCACGGAGCACAGATCCTGTTCTATCCCACCGCGATCGGCTGGCATCCGGCAGAGAAGGAGCAGTACGGAGTCGCGCAGCACGATGCCTGGCGCACAATTCAGCGCGCTCACGCCATTGCGAACGGAGTCTTCGTAGCGGTGGTCAATCGTGTTGGACACGAGACCGGGAACATTCGCGGCAACGAAGCCAAAGGCGCAGGCCTGGAGTTCTGGGGAAAATCCTTCCTCACCGATCCTTTCGGACGCGTGCTCGCCGAGGCATCACATGATTGCGAAGAAGTCCTGTGCGCCGAAGTGAACCTGCGGGAGATCGAAGAAGTCCGCCGCAATTGGCCGTTCCTGCGCGATCGCCGCATCGACAGCTATTCCGGGATTGGACACCGCTTCCTCGATTGACTTCTACTTTTCACCACAGAGAACACAGAGGCGCACAGAGGAAGAGGAAATTGGCGCTTCGCCCTCCGTGCTCCTCTGTGTCCTCTGTGGTTCGGTTGTGATCGACACATGAAAAGATCAGCGGAATCGAAAACCCCGACAGCCCTTGGCTACCGCATGCCTGCCGAGTGGGAGCCCCATGAAGCGACGTGGATCGCATGGCCGCACAATCGAGAGGACTGGCCGGGCAAATTCCAGCCGATTCCCTGGGCATATGCCGAAATAGTTCGCCACATCGCGGGCGGAGAAAAAGTCCGCATTCTCGTCAACGATGGCGTGCATCAACGCGCAGCCGAGCGCGTTCTTAAACAGGCGCACGTCGGCAGCGAGAATGTCGAGTTCTTTCGCTTCAAGACCGATCGCGTATGGACGCGCGACTCGGGACCGATCTTTGTCACGCGCGAGCAGGAACCGCAGGTCGCGATCACTCATTGGCAATTCAACGGCTGGGCCAAGTATGCGAACCACAAGAAAGATGAGAAGCTGCCGGCGTTCGTGGCGCAAAAGCTCCGAGTACCATTTTGGGAACCGGAAATTGTGGTGAATGGCAAGCACCGCCGCGTTGTACTGGAAGGCGGCAGCATCGACGTGAACGGCCGCGGCACACTGCTGACCACTGAAGAATGCTTGCTGAGCGAAGTTCAGCAGCGAAATCGCGGGGTTTCTCGCGAGCAGTTGGAACAGCTCTTCGCAGATTACCTGGGCATTAAAAAGACAATCTGGCTCGGCAACGGCATCGCCGGTGACGATACTCATGGGCACGTAGATGACATCTCACGATTCGTTTCGCCTGATACCGTTGTCAGTGCCGTCGAGAAAAACACGTCCGACCCAAATCATGCGCCACTCGAGGAGAATCTCCGCCGATTGCGCAATGCCACGGACCAAAATGGGAAGCAGCTAAACGTGATCGAGCTACCGCTTCCCTCGCCCGTCTGGTTCCGACGCCAGCGCTTGCCAGCAAGCTACGCAAACTTCTACATCGCCAATGCAGCCGTGTTGGTGCCGACGTTTAACGATCCAAATGATCGCGTGGCTCTGAACATCCTCAAAGAGCGCTTCCCACAGCGGGATGTCGTCGGAATATATTGTGGAGACTTCATCTGGGGCCTGGGAGCGATTCACTGCGCAACACAGCAGCAGCCGAGGTGCTCAATATGAAATCGCCAGCCCGGAATTCAGGTGTGCTCAGCTCGCCTTTTCGTCGCCGAAAGTCTCAGCACGATGGATTAAACCAACATCAATGATCACCTCTGCTTAGCGGCCCGGTGGGCTATCATCGTGCTCGTCATGCCGAAGCTCATCCATGTTCCATTGCCTATTAGGGTCGATCGGCTCACTCGCATTGCACAGATACGAGGAGCAGATGTGTATGTTCACTGGTCGGTGCTGCTCATGGCCGGGCTGATGATTGTTGCCGCCACTCGAGGGCTATTGCTGACCATCGCGGGAATCTGCGGATGGCTCGGGATCATGCTTATCCACGAATGCGGACACGCCGTCGCTGCCCAGCGGTATCGATCAGAAGTCCTATCGATCGAGCTCTATCCAATCTTCGGGTGTACGCGTTTCGAAGTCCCCTGGTCTAGATTTGCTGAATGCGTAATCGTGTGGGCCGGAGTAATTGCGCAGACGATGGTCGCAATTCCGGTAGTCACTTTTCTAGCTATTCACGGCTACACCACAATTGAACCGCTCAACGCCATGCTGGCGCTTCTTGGTCCATACAGTTTAGCTATCGTCGTGCTCAATCTTCTGCCTGTAGCCAGATTGGACGGTGCTACGGCGTGGAAATTGCTTCCTGCATTATTTAAAGCAGGCCGCGTGGGTCGTTCCGCTGCCGTACAAGGCCGTTGGCAATGAAGAGACAGACTCCACGCCCACGCAAGAGTGCAAGATCGAGCGTGAGCAGGAAAAAGATAATGATCGGCAAGCGCACCATTTTTGACGAGATCATGGAAGGCTTGCACTCCATGAAGAAGCACCGCGAGGGCAAAATCACCCTTCGCACATACAAGGTGGAACCTCCACAACTACCTGAGGTGGACTCTCGTGGAACACGAAAGAAGAGAGCGTCGCTTCGAAGTAGTCACCGCAAGTGCACGAGATGACGTATGCCTCCGAAGCCTGAAAAATCCGGCAAGAACAAATGGGTAGAGATCGAGAGCTACATCCAGCTCGGCGTCCTTCTGCCTGCCGCCACGTTCATCGGCTGGCTCATCGGCCATTTACTCGATCTTCATTTCCACACCGACTGGATCTATCTCGTGGGCCTCGGATTCGGCATCGCTGCCGGTTTCGTTCAGCTCTTTCGCGTGGCACTGAAGGCGGGAGATGAATGATTCCTTCGGCAGACTCCGAACAGCCGCAAGGAATAAATGACCAATTCTTTACGGCGGCTTATGAGCGAATTGTCCGCCTGATGTTTCTCCTGCTGGCAGGTTTGGTGGTCCTGTTTTGGGCCTCGCTCACTCTCGGATTTGCGCTTGGATTCCTGGCCGGCGG
>DASTZZ010000058.1 GCA_035764005.1 Terriglobales bacterium | reverse complement strand
GCGGCGAGGAATCCCTACGGACTTCGAAAGCGTGGACCCAAGGGCATTCGGATTGTCGGTCGCTCTCTTGAGGATTTCGCACGAGAAGGGATCATGCAAGTCGATAGGGATTCCTCACCGCAAAGGCGGCGGTTCGGAATGACAGCAAGCATCGGAATGACAGTAAGGCAGGAACGCCGTCGTTGCTTTGGCTCAAGACGAAGCAGATAATCGAGGCGTCGGGACTGCTGTTTCTGTGAATCTGCCCAATTACATCACGATTAGCCGCATCTTCAGTGTGCCCATATTGTTGTGGCTGCTGACCAGCAACGTCCTTTCCGGCACCCACGGAGAGAAGGAGCTGGCTGCTTCGGCGCTATTCATTTTGGCTTCGATTACTGACGGTCTGGACGGGTATCTGGCGCGCAAGCGAGGCCAGGTCACGACGATGGGCATGCTGCTCGATCCGCTTGCCGACAAGCTGCTGATTGCCGCTGCGTTCATTTCCCTCGTTCAGTTCAATCCCAGGATCGTTCCAGCTTGGATCGCTGTTCTCATCATTGGGCGCGAGTTCCTGGTGAGCGGCTTGCGCAGCATTGCTGCTTCGGAAGGCTTCACTATTCAGGCGAGCAATCTTGGCAAGCTGAAGATGTTCGCCCAGATCGTTAGCGTAGTCGCCGCCATCCTCGACCACAAATGGCTGGCGTGGAACATCGGCCAGTCATTCGTTTTTCCGGTCGATCTCATCGCGCGCATAGCTATCTGGTTCATGGTCGCGGTCTCAATTGTCTCGGCCGTGGATTACTTCGTAGCTTTCTGGTCAAAGATCGACCGCGAAGTTTCAGCCAGCCGCCTCCGCCGCAAGCCGTTTGTGCTCACACGCCGAAAAACTAACGATCTTCCTTCCCACGGAGCCCAGCCGAATAGCTGAACCTGGGAAAAGCGTTTCGGGTTTCGAGTTTCAGGTTTCGGCAAAGCCAGTTGTCCACGTTTTCTCGAACACAAAGCTTAGGAGCAGGCTTTGCCGAAACCCGAAACTTGAAACCCGAAACTTCCTTAGCTCGGTAAAATGTGTTCATGCCCTCTATCCACATGAAGGAGATCCGCATTCCTTCGACGATCATGCGGGAGAGCAAGCCCTCGGTTATTTACACGATCGCAAAGGCGATCGGCACAGCATTGCTCGTATCGGTGATTTCGTTCTTCTTTCTGAACGCCTGCGCGATTGCGGGGATCGCGATCCTCGGCTCGATTCGCGGCCGGCGCCTTGATTTCGCCATGGCTTACCGGGATTTTGCTGCTCCCGCGGCAATTGGAATCTTCGTTCTCGCTCTCGTGGGTTCCATGATTTTCTTCTTTCGGGAAAGAAGCAGGTAGCGCATGCAGCTCGTCACCATTTCCCGAAATGAACTCACGGATTCACTGAAAGAACCGGCGCGGCTGCGGGACTTCTGCGTGAAGCTCGAAGCCGGCGACATCATCTTTTTCCCTGAGACTCCCCTTGTAATTCCGAGCAGCGATTTGGAGTTTCTTATTGGGCATCAGCAGGTCGGCGGGGCGTATCACAAAAACATCGCCTACCGTCCGCTGGAAGATCGCATCACCGGCTTCGACGCACAAAATCCCAAAATTGCCGATCGCCTGCGCGGCATCATGCGGCGGTATTCCGACGATGTGATCGATTTTCTGCGCGGCTTTTTAGCGCCATATCAGGCGCGCTGGCGCGTCGATTACGCCAGCTATCGTCCGGAGGAGGAAGAAGGACGCGACCTCTCGCTGCGCAAGCGCAATGATCTTCTGCACACCGATGCTTTTCCGACTCGTCCGACGCATGGAGATCGCATTCTGCGCTTCTTCAACAACATCAATCCGCAGCGCACGCGCAATTGGATTACTACTGAGACCTTCGACGTGCTGGTTGAAAAGATGCGCGCAGGCAAGCTGAACGGCGGCAGCTCCGTGCCGCTGCCTTCGTCGATGCAGATGTCGGGAGCGAAACGCGCGCTGGCTGGAATCGGCTTCGGCACCCTCGCGCCGTCGCTAAAGCGCTCGCCTTACGACGAATTCATGATGCGCTTCCACAATTACCTGAAAGAGAATTCGTCGTTTCAGCAGAATTGTCCGAAGCAGCACTGGGAGTTTCCGCCGGGCTCGAGCTGGATGGTCTACACCGATATGGTCAGCCACGCTGTGCTGTCAGGACAGTTCGCGCTGGAGCAGACGCTGATCATTTCGCGCGAGGTAATGGTCACGCCGGAAAAGTCGCCCTACGGCGTGCTGTCGAGCTTGGCGAAGTAACAGACCGGTGCCGGTAGGCGCGCTGGTGCAGCCCGATGTTTGCGGCCGCGCATAGTTTGCATATCCGTCTTCCGCAAAGTGGATCATCACGGAATCCGGAGCTTGGCTTAGTCGCTCATCTCCGGCACGCCGGCGCTTCCGTTATTCGTCTCCACGCACTTGCCATTCAGGCATCGATTGAAATTGCGCCATCTTTTCTGCGCCGTGCTGGTCGTACCACTGATGCCATGCCTTCGCGTTGGCTGGAAGACCAACATCCGCGATCTCCTGCATGGCGAGGAATGACCAATTGCGCATCTGCGCGTTCGTATCTGGAGCCTCGGCTAATTCGAGCAACTTCGGGAAAATCCGCATGCGCTGCTTGCGCATGAAGTCCCCGCAATCGGAGATATTGCAGCCGGCGCGATCGCGAACGCTGAACGAGGCATCAGTGGTGAATATCTGAAATAAGTCGTCGAGTGCCTGGTCCGTTCCTAAGAATCGCAGGCCCTCGGCTGCCGCTTGACGGACCTTCGCGTCAGGGTCAGTGCGGGCGTAATCGTAGAGCGCATTTTGGACCTGCTCAGTCTCAACACCTCGCCCGCCGAGCATGCCTAAGTACCACATGTCGTACGCGCGAGAGCTGGGATCGTTCTTCGCGCGACCGAGAAGAATGCTGACAGCTTCGCTGTCTTTGCTCCAGCCTTCCATCGCAAGCATCATGTCGGAGTAGGCGTACCGTACGCGCAGATCGGTTGAGTATTGCGCGCGATTTAACAACTGCTGCATGCGCGGACTCTGCTTCACTTCGCCTTTGTAGTCGGCGTAATGCGAGTTGAAGATGTCCAACGCGCGCGGATCGTGGCCGATGCTGCGCTCCAGCAGGTCCTCAGCCTGGTCCTGCACTGGCAAGGCTGATATTCGTGCCAAATCAGCTTCCGTGATCGGCGAGAACCTGCGCGGGACGACTTGAATAGCAGGACGCGATGCCGATTTGCTCCGAGCAGCGTTCGACTTCGCCGAGTGCGAGAAGCCTGGAATGAGTACCCGACCAAAGATGAACCCGATCCATATGAGCATGAAGACAACTGCTACCCAGCCCGGAGCCTTCCGCGTGGCAGGGGACGGCGGAACGCCTCGCTGTGGCGGCGGACCGTAGAAGTTGGGCGTCTCGACCCGCGTGTCCTGCTTCAGGCCCGCAGCCGATTCGATCTGCGACACCAGCCACCGCGCCTCCTGGCGATCGGCGATTCCATTTACCAAGTTGAGCTTGCGCCCGCTCTTCGTCGTGAGTCTCAATCCGTAGAAGATATTCGTGTTTTGCTGGAATCCGGAGTAGGGATGGATCTCTGCGATTTCCGAAAAAGGGATGGCTTTCGTTCTAGCCAGCCCGAGAAACGATTTGCGCCGGGTGAGAGTGTCGCCCGAAAGCGTGATGCGTGTGCTCGAGAAAATCGCCGAAAAGAGAGCCAGCAGGAGCAGAACATCTACGCAGCCGAAGACGGTGAAGAAAAACTTTGGAGCTTCGGAATGCGGCAGAAAATAGACAACTGCGGTCCAGGCCGCCGCGATCCCAAACAGCGCTAGCGTGGAAGCTGGATTCCGCAGCGGCGGAAAATACATCTGCGTTCCGTTCCAGTCAGTCGAGATCACCGCCGATGTCTTCGCCGGACGCTCCACCGGCCCGCTCTCCGCCTGCATAGCAAAGACCGGCGCTGCGGCAGCTCCGAAGCTGGTGGTGAATACCGAATTGGAACTGGTCGCTGCGCTGGGTGCCGACGAGGCCGCAGTACGAAATACCGGCAGCTCATATTCTTCTTTGAAATCAACGCCTGTCACGTCGGCTTTCGCGCGCAGCAGCCACAGAACTTTATCTCGTGGATTCTCGCTATTGCTCTCGTATGCGTCTGCCGGAACGTCGAAGCTCACGGGAACCGACGTGCCGACCGCACCGAAGCCGAGCAGATTCGATGGGACGTTCTGCTCTTGTTCCCACAGTATCTCGTCATGCGTGCTTTGCTCTTTGCCTGAGCCAGTGGTAATGCGACGCACGCAACAGAGACGCACGTCGATGCCGTGCTGTGCTCCACTGGCGAGATGCAGCTCGATTCTTCCGGTCATCTTCTTGCCCGGAGAGATCGGAAGAGAGTCGAACTCGAAGTAGGTCTTGCCATAGCGTTCGCGGCGAATCGTGGCGATGATCGCGCTGACGGCAGTCAACGGCGCGAAGGAGCCGAGCACGAGGAAGAAGATCAGCGGCGGCGCCGCTTTATGCGCGTCCGGATGCGAGGCAATGAAAATCCACGGCAGCGTAAGGCAACCGACGACGATGGTGGCCACCCACAGCGCCGCAGCACGGTTATTCTGCCGGCCATAGACACGGCTTTGCGCCCAATCCTGACGCCAGAGCCACGGCGAATCGGGGTGCGCAGCTTTGGCTTCGTCATCCTGCTTCAATTTGCTCGCTGCGTACAAAGTTCCGCCCATGATCAGTAGACCGATCAGCGCAAAGCCTCCCGCAAAGATCGCCCCAGCAGTGGAGTTTGGCATCGTCTGCGGTGCAGACAAGCACTTCAGCATGAAAGCGCCGCCCATTCCGGCGAAAGCGAGACCAAAACAGAATAGGAAGGCCACTCCGAGTTTCGAACTGGTACTCATGCAGGCGATTATGTGGCTGGTTTTGGTGAACGCAGAATCGTGTTGGTCCCCGCGAGAGTACGGGAGTAACCGTGCCAGAGTTGATTCAGGTGAACGACACAAACATCCGACCATAACGAATAGAGCAGCCGCGTGTGTTGGGCTGCGTCTCGGCTCCGAGCGAGTCTAACTTCTTGAGCTTATGATCGCGCCTGGAGATGGGTCAGCGCTCATCTCCAGCCCACCGGCTATCGCCGCCGGTTCTGTTAATACCGTACCTTATCCGGTTTCTTGTCCCATTCGCGGAATGCGATGAGGGCTTCGTCACGCATGATCTGTTCCATTTTGAGAGCACGATTTTGCGGATCGCGCGCTAGTTCGTGATAGATGAAGTCATCGTCGAATCCGATGTTCGCTGCGTCGGCGGCGGTGTTGGCGTAGTACACGCGTTCTGGGCGCGACCAGTAGATCAATCCCATGCACATCGGACATGGCTCGCAACTCGTATAGATGTCGCATCCGGTGAGCTGAAACGTGTTCAATCGACGGCAAGCTTCGCGAATTGCGACGACTTCCGCGTGAGCGCTGGGATCGTTTGTGGCTAGAACCTGGTTCCTGCCTTGTCCAACGATCTGGCCATCTTTCACAACCACCGCACCAAATGGTCCGCCATCGTTTGAGCGCGCGTTTTCGAGAGAGAGGGCTATCGCCCTGCGCATGAAATTCGGATCCAATGCTCACCTTGGGTTTGGAGTAGATTTCGCTCTGGATTGTAAACGCTCAGCTCTTCACGTGAAATTTCCCTCAACGTCTCTCAAGATGGCAAAGTGTGTCATCACCAAAAGCGCCGTAAAAGGGCGAATTCAAACACGCGTCGGTTTAGAACCTCCTCCCAATTCGCCCCTAACCTGATCCGTACTCACACGTCTAAATTCCACGGATCCGTAATCTGCCTACCGTGTAATCATCTTTTTTCCTGAGGCCTCCCATGCTCGACCAAGTCATGCAGGACTTCAGCTACGGCGTCCGTGGACTGCGCCGTGCTCCTGGCTTCGCTGCAGTAGCCATTCTGACGCTTGCGTTGGGAATCGGCGCAAACACGGCGATCTTCAGCATCATCTATGCCGTTCTTTTGCGCCCGCTGCCCTATGACAAACCGGGACAGCTAGTGCGGCTTTATGAAACCGAAGCTGCGCCAGGAAATTATCCGTTCACTGGTCCGGACTTTGTCGACTGGAAAACACAGAACCACAGCTTCCAGGACATGACTCTCATCAGCTGGGCTCATTCCATGAACCTTAGCGGGCATGGCGAACCAGACCACGTGATGGGGATTCCCACGGAATCGAACTTCTTCTCTTTGCTCGGCGCGCGCCCTCTGCTGGGAAGAACGTGGGCTCAAGGAGAAGACCAGCCCGGTCACGATCATGTGTTGATCCTCAGCTACGGCTTATGGCAGAGCCATTTCGGAGGCGATTCCAAAATCATTGGCCGTGATGTTGAGTTAAACGGCGAGAAGTACAACGTGATCGGCGTGATGCCGGCGGGATTCCACTTCCCCTCGGAAGCTCAGCTTTGGATTCCCATGGACATGGACAGCAAAGGCCTTGGCCAACGCGGCAGTCATTCTTTCAGGGCTTTCGGTCGCTTGAAGCCTGGCGTTTCGCTGCAGGAAGCGCAATCAGAAATGTCGGTGATCGCTAGCCGCCTCGAACAGCAGTACCCGGATTCGAACTACAAGGTCGGCGCTTCGCTGGTTGAGCTGCACGAGAACATGGTTGCAGAATCGCGCAGTTCCTTACTCATGATGTTGTGGGCCGTAGCGCTCGTGCTGCTGATTGCCTGCGCAAACATCGCAAACCTGCTGCTCTCGCGCGCGGTGGCGAGGCAAAAGGAGATGGCCATTCGCGGTGCGCTCGGTGCAGGCCGCACCCGGCTCATTCGGCAGGTTCTCACGGAAAGCGTTCTGCTGTCGGGCGCCGGTGCCATTGCAGGGTTGGCGCTGGCCTGGGGTGGTGTGAAGGTCATCACGTCTTTAAAGCATCTGGGATTGCCGGAAGCGAACGTGATCAATATCAATCCGGCTGTACTCGGTTTCACATTGGTACTGGCTTTTTTAACCGGCGTTGTTTTCGGCATTGTGCCGGCACTGCAAATCTCGCGTCCAGACTTCTTCGAAGAATTGAAAGGTGGCGCTGGGAGCGCCATCAGCGCTGGCCGGAAACGTCGTTCAGTCAGTGATGCATTAGTGATCGGCGAAGTGGCGCTTTCCCTTCTGCTGCTGATCTCGGCCGGCCTGTTGCTGAGGGACTTCATTCGCCTCCGCAGCAACAATATTGGCGTGCGTCCAGAGGGCGTATGGACCGCGGTGGTATCTCTCCCGGATGCGAAGTACAAAGATCCTCAGCCGCAATTCAGCTTTGCAGAATCTCTGTTGGAGAAAGTCCGGGAGATTCCTGGAGTGGATTCGGCGGCGCTCAGCACTCGCATGCCGCTCGAAGGAGGCAGTAACGGATACATCTCGCTTCGCGGGCAGCCCTTTAAGCCGATGACTGGCCCCCTAGTAGAAAGTCACGCGGTCTCACCCCATTATTTCAAAGCGATGGGAATTCCCTTACTGCGGGGACGGGTATTCACGCAGGAAGATGTGAACAGAGCTTTGGCACTGGATAAACGTGTCGACGCCATCACTAAATCGGGTGGCAAACTCTCGCCCGAAGAGAAAAATGCGATCACAATTCCGACCGTCGTTAACGAGGCCATGGTTCGGCAGTTCTGGCCGAATCAGAACCCGATAGGGCAAATGTTTACCCGCGGCGACAAAGATGGTCCGTGGTACCAGGTAATTGGCGAG
>DASTZZ010000057.1 GCA_035764005.1 Terriglobales bacterium | reverse complement strand
GATGCAGTCTCGCCAGCGGCGTTGCTGTGCTGGCGTCGAGCCTCGATTCTGCGCAAGGCACCGCGCAAGAAATCCACTTCCACCACCTTGCCTGCCAAGGCTTGCTTCAGTCGCTGATTCTCCCGCTGCAGCCGCTGCTCCTGGGTCAATCGTTGCTCTGCTCCCACCTGCCCCAGTTGCCAACGCTCCACATCTCTTCGCCAGCTATACAACTGCCGCTGGGGTATGCCGATCTCGGCCGCTAACTCCTTATGCCCGCAGTAGCTCATGCGCTCCACTGCCGCACGCTTCTCCTCTATCGTCCATCGTCGATATCGCCTGATCTACTCTCCATTCGCTGTAGATAGGGATATTCTCCTCTGTCTCACTTTTGGGGGTCACTCCAAAATAACAGGAAATTTAGGGAATTCTCTCGCACCGCATTGAAATCAGGAGTCTTGCTGCAATGCTCCGCGGACCATCCGAAGCAAGCAGGGAACGAGCAGGGATTATTTGTCACAAATTGTGACTGTGTACCTCTGACCTCTTCTAATTGGCCCTTTGGGGAAATAACCGAACTAAAAGCAGCTTCGAAGCTGAAAGCCGCGAAGCTGCTGGTTAACCGGTACAGGCCAAGAATCCTGCGGGCGTGGATTCCCGGCGAAGACGAAATGAGATGTGTGTCAGACGGCTTTAGCAGTTGTCGTCGGCTGATCTGTTCGTCCTGATCGCGGAGGACGAGACGAGGTACAGCATCCTGATCTCCGGACGAAAGGCCCACCGACGTTAACACCGGCTCCTCGTTATTTTGGAGGAGGAGTGTTGTTCTGCTGCGGTTGTTGCTGCTGCTCTCTTTCGCGAATGCGATCGTTTTGCGCCTGAACCATGGTGTCGAACTTACTCTTCTGCTCGTCACTGGTCAGGGTTGCGCGGACTTTATCGATCGTCGATTGACGAAGCTGGTGAATTTTCTGCAGCTTCGCATCGCGAGTGAGTGAGCTGTCGTTTACCACGTTCACTGCTTGTTGGTGCTGGTCGTCCAAAATAGTCCTGACCTTCGATTGCTGGTCGCTGCTGAGATTCAGCGCCGAAGTCAGGGCGTTCACTTGATCGTCGGTTGCAGAGGTCCCGGAATGCATCGGCGGTGCCTGGGAAGGTTCCGTCTGTGGAGCCTGCGCCTCAGGATTCTGCACGGTCCCGGACTGCGACTGGGGTGGTACGTACGGCGGCGTAGCTCCCGGATGCTGCGGGTTTTGGCTGGTTGTGCCTGGTGATTGCGGCATCGGTGCAGGCTGCTGCATCGAGCCTTGATATGCAAAAGCACTCAATGCCGCGAGCGTGCAGAAACAAATTGCGATGGTGAAACTTTTCATGGGTTGTACTCTCCCTTTGGACGGTCCGGCCAGTCTGTCCTGTGATGCCGGTTTGCTCCGGCGGGAGGTTACAAAATCGTGAGCTGATGATTCAGGCGGGATGAGAAAAACCCTGGGTGTAAATTTCTTTAGTGAAAGAGTTTGAATTCCGATCCGATGAACTGGTTAGGAGTGAAGCAATGAGCAGAGCTGACTATCCTCTAAAATTGCCGCTTTCAATCAAGCGCGCTGCCGAGCGCCTCGCCAAGGAAGAGGGGTGTCATTGAACCAATGGATCGCTGCAGCAGTCGCGGAGAAAGTCGTTCTCGTGGAGACTGCAGCAGAATTCTTCGCACAGCGCCGTGGCAAAGCTACGGGGAAGCGTCTAACGCGGTTATCAGCTCGCGCCCCTAAACGTGGGCCAGATGCCGGCGACGAGCTTCCTTCCAAGTAACCTAGTAGTAGTGGCTTCGCCCTGAATGCTGCCGGTGCCCCCGCCTCCTCAGTGAGATGAAGCCAGGCTGTTGCGACCGAACTCTAGTGGCAGTTTCTTAGGTGCGAATGCGCTCGATTGCTCTAGTCCTTCTCGTAGCATCAATCGCCCACGCGCAGTGGCAGATGCAAAACTCGCACAGCCGTGCAGGTCTCCGCGGGATTCACTATGTTGGCCGCGGAGTGGCATGGGCGAGCGGAACTGGCGGCACGGTTCTGCGCACCACGAATGGCGGTGAGACCTGGCAAACGTGCGCGGTACCCCGTGGTGGCGAGGCGCTGGACTTTCGCGCGGTTCAGGCATTCGACGCCAGTACAGCCATCGTGATGTCGTCGGGCACTGGAGATCTTTCGCGGCTCTACAAAACGACAGATGGTTGCAAATCGTGGAAGGTGATATGGACCAATCCTGACGCGCCGAATGATGGCTTTTACGATGCTCTCCTCTTTATTACGCCGAGGATCGGTTTAGTCTTCGGCGATCCGGCGCATGGAAGCATGCGCAATCCTGTCGAAGGCAGCTACTATATTTTCCGCGTTCGAGTGACGCATGACGGCGGCGAGACATGGATTCCCATTGTGAGTTTCGGAAAGCCGGGCGAGAACCTGGCGCCGCTACCGAATGACGGCATATTCGCTGCCAGCAACAGCTCGGCCGTGGTTCGCAATGGAACTCTCTGGATCGGAACCGGCGGGAGTGGGCGCGTGCTCAAACGCGATCTCTATCGAACGCCGGAGCAGATGGCACACGCCTTCGAGGCCAGTCATTGCGCGGGGGTGGTGGATCCTTTTTCCCACAGTTGCGGCATTCCCTGGAGCGACTGGCATAACGTGTCGACACCTCTGTCCGACGAGAGTTCCACTTCGGGAATCTTCTCGCTGGCCTTTCGCACCGTTCGAATCGGCGTGGCCGTCGGCGGCGATTACAAGAAGCCAGACGACAGCGCGCGGACGGCCGCATACACCTTTGACGGCGGTCTTCATTGGCTCGCGCCGAAGAGAGCGCCGCATGGATTTCGCTCCGCCGTGGCTTACGAGAAAGCGACGAAGGCTTGGATCGCAGTCGGCCCAAATGGAACGGATGTCTCCCGCGACGATGGCCGTACCTGGTTCGCTCTACCCAAAAGGGAAGACTCGCCGGATGCCGATCAGAATTGGAACGCGCTTTCCCTGCCATTCGTTGTAGGTCCGAATGGGCGCATCGGTAGAAGAGCGGCTTTGCCGAGCAGTTCCCATGCTGAGCGTAGATAATTGAACGATTCCCATTTTCGGATCGAAGTCACAGTGGATCGAGATTGAGAACTTTGGATACTCTTTCCAACGACATATGTTGGCTCACCATCACCGAGGTCTCTCACCTTTTGCGCGGCAAGACTGTTTCTCCCGTCGAATTAACGCAGCTCTGTCTCGATCGCATTGAGCGACTCAATCCAAAACTGAATGCCTTTATCACAGTCACCGCCGAGTCAGCTCTGGACGAGGCGCGTGCGGCGGAACGGGAAATCCACAAGGGACACTGGCGCGGGCCTTTGCACGGCGTTCCGATCGCCATGAAGGACCTATTCGACACTGCCGGTGTACGGACGACTGCGGCCAGTGCCGTATTCAAGGATCGAGTTCCGAACCAGGACTGCGAGGTCGTACGACGTTTGAAGTCCGCAGGAGCTGTGCTGCTGGGCAAGCTGAACATGCACGAGTTCGCGTACGGCGGGAGCGGCATTATCGGCTTTTTCGGTCCGACAAGAAATCCGTGGTCGCAGGAGCATATTGCCGGCGGCTCATCTTCGGGTTCGGCGGCCGCAGTTGCCGCGGGAATGTGCTACGGCGCGCTCGGTTCTGATACGGGAGGGTCGATCCGACTGCCCGCTGATTACTGCGGCATAGTGGGATTGAAACCCACTTATGGCCGAGTGAGCACGCATGGTGTAATCCCACTGTCGTGGTCGTGCGATCACGTCGGCCCAATGACACGCAGCGTCCATGATGCCGCAATTATGCTGCAGGCTATTGCCGGTTACGATCCGGAAGACCCCACGAGCATAGATGCTCCGGTGCCGGATTACGCAGCTACATTGCCCGCTACGGCGCCGCTGCGGGTCGGCATACCGCGCCGTCACTTTTACGATGATCTCGATCCGGAAATCGAAACCGCCATGGCTGCTGCCATCTCCCGAATCGGGAAGATTGCAGCAAACATGCGGGACGTGGAACTAGCTCTGGCGAGTGACACGATGGTGCTGCGCGCGGAAGCCTACGCATACCATTGTGAAAGTGTGAAGGAGAGTTCGGAGCTTTACCAGCCGGATACGGTGAGAAGGATCCGGTCCGGCGAAGCGATCTCCGCGGTCGACTACATGCGGACTCGCCGTCAGATGGAAGCGCATCGTCGCACTATCCGCAGGCTGTTTGATTCAGTCGACGTCCTTATTACTGCGACGTCGCCGGTGCCGCCTCCTACGATCGCCGAGCTTCTCGACGATATGGAGAGCCTGCGCAGCAGAGAAATCCTCATGCTTCGCAATACCCGCCCATTCAATGCGCTCGGTCTGCCGACGATTTCTATCCCGTGCGGCTTTACCAAAACGGCACTGCCAATCGGGTTGCAGATTACCGGTGCTCCCTGGGCGGAAGGTACGGTGCTGCGTGCGGCCCACGCTTACGAACGACAAACCGATTGGCACACCCGCCATCCGGAGTTGAAGGGCTAGATATTTGCAAGTCACGGTCTGGTCAGAGCAAACGCAGGACTGTCATATCTGGCGATTTCATCGTTCGGTGTCTCGAAATTTTCATTACAATTTCATGCGCTATGCGGCTCCCGTTAGCATGTGCCCCTCTTATCTGGGCTCTTGTCGCGCAGGGCTTTGGTTTGCAGACTTCTCTTCCTGCTCAGCGGCAATCCGGAGGTGAAAAGATGGGACCTCAGCTCTCTGATACTTCTGACCGTGAAGGCAACGGGTTTCGAGGTTTGGTGAAGAGCTGTATCGTTGAAAACACTTATCCTGCTGCAAATGGCTCGACAGAAGCGCCCCGGAAATACTCATACGAAACGGAGTACGACCTCAAGGGTCGGTTGATCGAGATGCGCCACCACAACTCCGACGGTTCCGAATGGGTGACGCAGAACATCTATGATGACGCGGGGCGAATGGTTAAGACCGTTTCGGGAAACAAAGGCGGGCCCTCCGCAGAGATGGTCTACTCCTACGACGATCACGGGAAACTTGTTCGCATTACCAACAGCGGTAGCCCTGACAACCCAGTTGCATTTCATTACGATGATGCCGGTCGAAAGACAAAGGTGCAGATCTCTCGTGCGGCAGACTACCGGCCCAATGTAGCGAATGGGGGATCGCCTTTCGAGAGCTCCGATAGAGCTCCCAACCTGCCTGGCGGTGGAACAACTACAACGATCTACGACGATCTTGACCGTCCCATAGAAATTCAAACGCGCGACTCGCAGGGTGACTTAGTCAGTCGCGCCCTGAGAACCTACGATGAGCAGGGACGTGTGTTGGACGAGAAGCAGATTCTGCCCAGCCCCGAGGCGCTGATTCCAGCCGAAATGCGATCCAAAATCCTGGAGGAATCGGGGGCTTCGATCGAACAATTGCGCGAACACCTGACCAAACTGATGGGCGGACAGGCCGGCCCTACTTCAATGCACTACACCTACGACAAGAATGGGCAGATAAAGCAAACCGTTCGCCGAATCTTTAACGAAGAAGAGACGATCGACGTGACCTACAACGAGCACGGCGATAAAGAGAGGGAGATTACTCGAACAAAGCAGGTGGGCGGCGATACAGAAAATGGCACTCCACCTGCGAGACTGCCTTACTCCGAGGTGCGTTATTCCTACGACTATGATACCCACGGCAACTGGACACGCCAGACAATCTCGTACCGAAGCAGTGAGGATGGAGCGTTTCAAGCCTCTACGGAGACTCGCCGCGAGATCTCTTACTTCTAACGCACGGCTCAGCACCGCATATTTCTACTTCGGTTTCGAAACTTCGAAATCCGCTGAAAAGTTCAGATGGAAAGATACTCGCGCAGGGTCAAAATCGGGATTCCCTCGAATTTACCGAGCGCGAGAAGCTCACCGTCACCAGTAACTATCGCCTCGGCTTTCCCGGTTATTGCGCACTCGAGAATGCGATTGTCGGGCTCGTTGGCAAGCTGGCTAATGTGAGTTGTCGGCGTTATCCAGGTGGCCAGATCCGACAGCCAAACCGCCAGACGAGAGAGTTGTTCACGGTCGCGCGAAAACTTCCGAGCAAGAACGGTGAGAAGTTCGTCCAGTATGGCTCTGGACATCAACAATTCATCTCTTCCATCGATCGCGCGATTCAGAGCCAGGTCTGCCTGTTTTCCTGGAAACACGAGCGCGGAGATAAGGACGTTGGTGTCAAATACGACCCTCATTTGTGGAGGTAGCGTTCAAGGTCGCGCTCGGAGACGATTCCTCGCTCCTGAGCTTTTTGGCTCCAGTAGCCTTGAATTTCTCGAAGATCCTTTTTCAACCTGGAGCGACGGCCCTCCAGCAGAACCTCTTGGATGACCCCGCTCAGAGTCTTCTTTTCGGCCTCCGCCTGCTGCTGAAGGTCGCGAAGCAGATCCTCTGGAAGAGAGATGGTTTTCTTGATGGCGCGTTTGGGCACACATGGATGGTAGGAAAAAGTCATACCGAAATCAAATGGATACTACCAATCCAGAGTAAAAGCCCTATTTTCTTTTACATACAGCCATTTCCGTTCACCGGGGCTGAATCGCCGTTCACTGGTTTGTAACCCCCGTTCGGTGCTTAATTGTTGGGCATACGGGGGAGGCCGATTAGTATGACGCTGTTGTGGTGTGCTCACCGCAGCGGACTGTAAATCTTGGATTTCAATCTGGCGCCGCCCCCAAAGCGCAGTTACCGCGGCGAGGAGATACATGGATGCCGAAAGCTATTAAGTATGTAGAGAAGGCCGCCACAATTGCAGCGAATGGCGCATGGCACGTTTTCGATAAGCTCAACAGCATCAATCCCAACCCGTCGTTCACGCCGAAGTGGTCCGATAAGCCCCTTCTTAAGTCCTACGAGAAGCAGAAGCCGCCGCTAGGCTGGCCTCGCACTACGGACTCGCTTTGTCCGCGCTGCGTGCCCGAGATTCGCCAGCAGATTATCGACGGCAAGCTGCCGACCGAGGTCCTGCTGAATGAGAAGGTCGGGGAGATCAAGGCGCAGATCATTGAGCGCGATGGCAAGATCCTTATGGTTAAGGACTGCCCGATCCATGGCCACTTTGAAGACGTCATGGCCATCGACGTCGATTTCTTCCGCCACCTCGAAGAGGTCTTCCCCGGACGCGACATTCGCGCGCACAACGACGACAAGCTGCACAACCATGGCACCTCAACCATCAAGCATGGCCGCGGCTCGGTGCTGACCATCGACCTCACCAACCGCTGCAACATGATGTGTGATCCGTGCTTCATGGACGCCAATCAGGTTGGCTTCGTGCACGAGCTCACTTGGGACGAGATCAAGACGATGCTCGACAACGCGATCTCGATTAAGCCGCGTCGGCAGATGTCGGTGCAGTTCTCTGGCGGTGAGCCAACGCTCTCACCGTACTTCCTTGATGCGGTCGCGTACTCGCGCAAGGTCGGCTACAACTCAGTGCAGGCTGCCAGCAACGGTATTGAATTCGCTAAGAGCGAAGAGTTCTGCCGCCAGGCGGCCGAAGCTGGTTTGCGGTACGTCTATCTGCAGTTCGACGGTATCGGCAACGCCGCCAACTCCCATCGCAAGGTCGGCAATCTCTTCGACGTAAAGCTCAAAGCCATTCACAACCTGCACAATGCCGGCGTGGAGATCGTGCCGGTAACGACGATCGTCAACGGCATCAACAACGAGCAGGTTGGACGCATCATCCAGTTCGCCCTCGACAATCCCAAGACCATCAGCTTCCTCAGCTTCCAGCCGGTCTCATTCACTGGACGCGATGAAGAAGTTACTGACGAGCGTCGCACCGCGCAGCGCTACACGCTGTCGCATCTTGCGCACGATGTGAAAGACCAAGTGGGCATTGGCGAGCCAACGCGCGACTGGTTCCCGATTTCCTTCATGAGCACCTTCTCGGATTGGGCCGATCTCGTACATGGTCCCAACGCCGATTGGGGACAGCTCTCCTGCGGATGCCATCCGAACTGCGGAATCGGCACTGCCATGATGATCGACAAAGAAACGAAAGAAGCGGTTCCAATTCCAGCATTCTTGAAAATGGAGCGGCTGGCCAAGGACGTTGCCCGCATCAACGATGCCGGCCGCGGCCGCTTCCTGTCCGTTATGGGCATGGCATTCGCCTTGATGCGTAATTACGATCCCTTCCAGGCTCCGACCCATTTCAAGATGAAGGACCTGTTGCAGAAGTTTGACAAGTCTTTCGGCGCAACCAAGAACGCCGACAAGAAGTACGGCAGCGTGAAGGGTACGCGCACTCTGGAAGACATCGAAAAGCGCCGCAAGGATCGCTGGAACTTCCTGTTCATCGCTGGCATGTGGTTCCAGGACCTCTTCAATTACGACTTCCGCCGCACCGAGCAGTGCATCATTCCGTACGCCACGCAGGAAGGCGAGATTTCGTTCTGCGCCTACAACACCGGCGTGGGCTGGCGGAACATCATCGAGAAGATGCACATGACTGCCACCCTCACCAAGTGGTACGACGAGCATGGACGGCATGAGATCTTCGCCGGCGGCAAGAACGTTGGCCTGGAAGACACCTCTCACAAGCTCAAGCTGAACCAGGAGCACGTAAACGCCGCAGCGAACACAACTCTCGACGAACTCGGCATCGCCAAGAACGCGCGCGAAGAAAAGATTCGTGCACGCGACGCGAAGATCAAGCAAGACGCCGAGAACGCTCGCATGATGGCGCTCTATCGCAAGGAGATCCTCAAAGAACCAGTTCCCGAAGGCGGATTCGTTCCCGTCGCAAACCTGATCGCGCCTGCTCCCAAGAAGGCGGTCCAGGAAGCTCCGGAAGCAGAAGAACCGGTATTCGGAGACTAATTACAACCGTCCTCTGATGTAGTCCTCTGAAAGGCCGTCCTCGCGGACGGCCTTTTACTTTGGTATCTGCCTCCGGACAGCGCAGCCGTATAGCACATCCTGGTTTTCATCAACGAGACCCACTGCTGCAAAACGGAATGCGTCGTTGAAATAGCTATCTTACATGGCTATAATGAGATTCGTATGAAAGTCAGCGTTGCGGACGCAAAGAATCGGCTGCCGGAATTAATCAAGGCGGCCGAAAACGGGGAATCAGTGACCATCTGCCGCCGCGGAACGCCTGTAGTGGACTTGGTTCGGACTGCATCTGCGCCGAGCGGCAAACGCAAATTTGGCACCCTGAAAGGGAAGATTGTTGAGGTCGATCCTGATTGGTGGAAACCGATGACTGACCAAGAAGTGGACGACTTTCTGGAGGGGCGCTATTGAATGCGCCTTCTTCTCGATACTTCCACATTCATCTGGGCTATCGGTTCGCCGGATCGGCTGTCAAAGCGAGCAGCGGCTGCGATGGAACCGCAGGAAATAATTGCCGAAGTAAGCGCGATTTGCCTCTCTGAAATCGCCGTCAAATATGCGACCGGCAAATTGAACCTCGCAATCGATGCCGTACGCGCTGGGATTCAAGATTTCAACCTGCGGGTTCTGCCGTACACTGCGACCCATGCCTACCAGCTATATAATTTGCCTTTGCATCACCTAGATCCGTTCGACCGCATGATCATCGCCCAGGCTTTGGCCGAAGGCATCCCGATCGTCACGTCCGATTCACAGTTTCGGAAGTATCGCGATCTGAAAGTGATCTGGTAGAGATCTACGGGATTAGAGCCGACGCTTCGTTCGAGAAGGCGCTCTCATTTCCGCTTCCATCCACTGCGGTGACCACGTAGAAGTACGTTTGCCCTGAGTTGACGCTCGAATCGGTAAACCCAGATGCGGATTGCAAGGATGTATTGAGACGCTGATATGGCCCGCCGGTCTGCGAACCGCGATATACGTTGTATCCAACCACGACGGAAGTGCTGGCAGTCCAGCTCAGACCAACGCTATGCGCAGTGACCGTGGTCCCAGTACCTGTAAGCGACACATTCGCCGGAGAATTCCCGGCGTCGCTCACGAAAGTAGCGGTGCCGTTGGCCGTTCCAGTCGTTTGCGCCGTGAACGTCACCGCAACTGAAGTCGATTGACCTGCATTGACGGCAAATGGCGTGGCTTTGCCGATGCTGAACCCAAGACCTGTAACGCTGATCGACTGAACGTTAACCGTCGCCGTTCCCGAATTGGAAAGCGTGACATTTTTAGACGCGCTGCTTCCCACGTTTACGTTTCCAAAAGACAGTGAAGCAGGCGAAACGTTCAGCGTACCGATGGGAGTCGAAACTCCTGTGCCTGAAAGCGGCACCACTGTGGGCGAACTGGCCAGATTGCTGACGACCGATGCCGATCCGCTGGCGCTGCCGACAGCTTGGGGCGTGAAAACAACGTTGGCCGTGTAGCTGGCGCCGGGCGTTATGGTAAGTGGAAGCGTAACTCCGGGAACTGTGAATGCCGATCCTGTGATGTTGATTGCGGTAATCACCAGATTCGCAGTTCCTGTGTTCGTAACTGTCACCGTCTTCGTGCTGCTGCTGCCGACTGTCGCTGACCCGAAGGACAATGAATTCGGAGAAACACTCGCGGAGACCGTACCCGATCCTGAGTCCTGGTTCTGTGTAGTCGATACGCCCGTGCTCCCACATCCTGTGATCACGGGCAATGCGAACAGAACAACAATGGCGCAAGCCTGCGCGGCTTTCATCGCAAACGAATTTGCTGGCTTCGTCACGGTTCCTTCTTCACCTCTCCCGAGTTCCGAACATAAGCAGCCAGATGCAGCACTGCCCTGCTCCCAACCTAAGCGGAGGCGACTGCGCGTTCAATCTAAATGGGCCTTTGAAACGGTACGAAAGACGACCGCGGATCCTGTACTTCTGGCAATAGCTTTACGAGGTGGCGGAACAGGGCATCTCGGCCGATGCCCAACGAATGGATTAAGAGTAGCACAGGGCCGCAGGATGCCCGCAATCCGGCAAAAACCCGAATCTATGTCGCGGTTCCAGCGCTGTCCAGAACGGCGGCTGCCCTGCTGCGAGCTGCCGCAGCGCAGCCTGTTGTAAATCCCTCATGCCAAAAAATGGCACAACAATTCCAACTCTAGCGACTGTGCTTCTCGGTCCCTCTTTTCTGGATTCGGCAGTGCCTGCTGGATCAGTCACTTGCATATTGGTGCTCGAAGTGCCTCTCCAATCTTCAGGAATTGGCTGAAAACTATTGGAAGAGAGTGGCGCCACGCATGGGCCGTTTGCAAGTTTGTGTGCTCCTCGTGACGGCGTTGGGGTCTGTTTTTGGACTCAGCAATTTAGCCGTATCACAGACGTCCGGAAGTTCTCTGGTGATCGACCGGACCGTTTCGGGAAATCATTCTTCAGCATCGAAATCCATCAAAACGCAGTCGTTCTCGACGGCGAACGCAAACGAGTTGCTGCTCGCATTCATTTCGACCGATTCGAATCCAACCACCGGAAACGTCGTCACCGCGATCACTGGCGCAGGATTGGAATGGCAGCTGGTCGGGCGCGCAAACAGCGTGCCCGGCGATGCGGAGATCTGGCGTGCTTTTGCTCCTGCAGTTCTCAGTAACGTCACCGTCGCGGCGACCCTAACACAGAGCGCTGCCGCTTCGATCACCGTAGTTACTTTCAGTGGAGCCGATGCCAGTGGCGTCAATGGCTCCGGAGCCATTGGCGCGACCGCTACCTTCAGTGCGGTCTCCGGTGCTCCTACAGGCTCGCTGACTACTACCCGCGATAATTCGTGGGTGTTCGCAGTCGGCACAGACTGGGACAACGGCCTCGCACGCACTCTCGGTCCCGATCAGACAATGGTTCATCAGTATCTGGCGACGATAAACGACACGTATTGGGTTCAGCGGCAGAACACGGCGTCATTGCCGGCGGGAACTACGGTCACGCTTAATGACACAGCACCGACGAGCGACAAGTACAATCTGGCTCTTGTCGAAATACTGCCTGCTCCTGCTGCGAATCCAACCCCGGATTTTGGGCTGACAATCTCGCCTTCCAGTCAGTCGGTTCAGGCAGGCGGCAGTGTCAGTTATTCCAGTACCATTTCGGGCATCAACAGCTTTTCCGGAACTGTAAATCTAAGCGCATCAGGATTGCCCAACGGGGCGACTGCGTCGTTCAGTCCTCCTTCTGTGAACGGATCGGCATCCTCTCAACTCACCATCGACACCACCGGCTCCGTCGCTGCGGGCAGCTATCCATTTACCGTCACCGCCGCGAGCGGCGCACTGACGCACACTGTGAGCTTGACCCTTATCGTGAGCCCGGCAGCAGACTTTTCGCTCGCACTCACACCTTCAACACAGCCAGTGCAGCCTGGATCAAGTGTGAACTACACGGCCACGATCGCACCGCAAAACGGGTTTGCAGGGACCACCGATCTGGCTCTCAGCGGATTGCCGGCAGGAGCAAGCGCGAGCTTCACACCGCAGTCGATTACTGGAGCGGGAAGCGCTCAATTGACGGTGACCACATCAAACTCAACTCCGTCGGGAAGTTATCCGCTTACAGTAAGTGCTGCGAGCGGTATGTTGTCGCATACGGCGAAAGCTACTTTGACAGTCAGCTCGCCAGCTACGCCTTCCGTTCTCACCATCGATACCGTTTCCTCTGCAGATCGATCGTCGTCAGGCACGCAGTCTTCTACCGCACAGTTTTCGACGACAGGGGCAAATGAGCTTCTGCTCGCTTTTATCTCCACGGATTCGAGCCCGTCTGGAGGAAACACAGTCACATCGGTGAGTGGCGCTGGATTGACCTGGCAATTGGTCGCGCGGGCGAACAACGTACCAGGCGACGCAGAAATCTGGCGTGCGTTCGCTCCGGCTGCCTTGAGCAACGTTGCAGTCACGGCGAATTTGGCTCAAAGCGCAGCCGCGTCGATTACCGTCGTGGCATTTACTGGCGCTGACCCCAGCGGCAGCAACGGTTCGGGAGCTATTGGCGCGAATGCCACGTTTAGCGTCGCGTCCGGGGCGCCCAGCGGTTCGGTGGTCACAACTCGCGATAACTCATGGGTGTTTGCCGTAGGCACAGATTGGGACAACGGTATCGCCCGCACCTTGGGCCCTGATCAGACGATGGTTCACCAATACCTCGCCACGATCAACGATACATATTGGGTGCAGCGCCAGAGCAATGCCTCATCACCAATGGGAACAACAGTCACGGTGAATGACGTCGCTCCCACAACCGACAAATACAATCTGGCTCTGGTTGAGGTACTGCCCGCTTCGGAAAACGCAGTCACACCCAATCCGGATTTCACTCTCTCCGCTTCGCCGTCCAGCCAGTCCGTGCAAGCCGGAGGCAGCGCCAGCTACACAACAACTCTGAACGCGTTGAATGGATTCTCCGGCGCGGTGAATCTAAGCGCGACCGGTCTACCCAATGAAGCGACAGCTATGTTCAGTCCTGCTTCGGTCAGTGGCTCGGGAACGTCGCAGCTGACGATTAACACGACAGCATTGATAGCTCCAGGCAACTACCCCTTCACTGTGACGGCAACCAGCGGAAGTCTGGCGCATACGGCGAACCTGACGCTGGTGGTCAACGCGGCCGCAGATTTTAGTCTCGCAGTCACTCCGTCTACGCAGTCGGTGCAGCTCGGGTCAACAGCGAACTACACCGTCACAATCACAGCGCAAAACGGCTATGCTTCGGCTGCGAGTTTGGCACTCACCGGATTACCTGCGGGAGCAACAGCGACGTTCACGCCACAATCCGTGACTGGATCGGGCAGTGCGAGACTGGTTGTGAGTACTTCCACCACAACGCCTGTGGGAACTTTTCCACTCACCATCAACGCGTCGAGTGGAACGTTGACCCATACCGCTTCCGCGACACTGGTGGTAAGTCCCGTAGCGGACTTTGCAATAACAGCCTCACCGGCGAGCCAGTCGTTACAGCCCGGCGCCTCCACCACGTACACCATCAGCATCGCTGGGCAGAGTGGATACTCGGGCGTAGCTAACCTGGCTGCAACCGGTTTACCCAGCGGAGCAATCGCGACCTTCAATCCGACTTCCATAAGCGGAACAGGCAGTGCACAGCTCACGATAACTACGATAGGTGCTACGCCGGCAGGTACGGATCCGATTACTGTGACTGCAACGAGCGGCACGGAAACGCACACCGTTAGCCTCACACTCATCGTTTCGACTGCGATTCAGCACTCCGTCGCGCTGAACTGGCTCGACACGGATTCCACTATTGCCGGATATAACATCTACCGCTCCAACCAAAGCGGGAACGGTTTTTCAAGATTGAATAGCTCGTTGACAACAACAACGTCTTATACCGACAAGACGGTACAGTCGGGGTCAACGTATTACTACGTTGTCACTGCGGTAAATAATGCCGGAGTGGAGAGCGGCTTTTCAGCGATAGCGCAAGCGATAATTCCGTGATCGTGGCGAATGTCGAGGCTCAGGACAGTACTTTGCGCTGTGTATTCGGCCTGGACGAATCACGATCTCTTCTTCCCGTACTCCGTGGTGTAGTGCAGCTTGATGGTTCCACACGTCCCTTGCTGGTCGGAATAGACGACGCAACTGTCAAACGGGCGCGAATACACGTGCAGACTGACTGCTCGCTCGTTTAGCTCGGCTGGATTGAAAACGCGATGAACCGGCTCGATAGGATCTACCGAAACGGGATTTTCCTGGTTCATTTCCAGAATGTCAGTGGGTTCGATATTGCACTTGCCTGCCGCCTCGTCCTGCCACAGCACGCGATA
>DASTZZ010000056.1 GCA_035764005.1 Terriglobales bacterium | reverse complement strand
TCCAGGTTCTGCTTCAGCGAGCCGAGGCTCTCCGCTTCAGGTAATCCAGCAGCGGGATCTTCAGAAGTCGCCCGCGCCAGGGAAATCGCTCCAGAGACCAGCCGCTCGATGCCATCGCGCGAAAAGTCGCTGGTGTGCGTCTCCGCAGCGCGCTTGCCGACGAAAACCCGCAACCCGAGAGCACGTGCTCCCGATTCTTTGAGCGTTTCCACTTCGCCCATGCGCACGAGCGTAGAGAATTCATTGCCATCGCGCGCAATCGCGTCGGCAGCAGTAGCTCCAGCCTGCATCGCCCGCTCGACGACGTCGAGAGCGATTTCTTTCAGACCGGTACCGAGTTCGATTTGTTCCTGGGTGTCTAACATTGAGCTGCTAAGCTTCTAAGCTCCTAAGCTGCTAAGCCAAAAACTTTGAACATGGAGGACACGGAGGTCACAGAGGTTCTCCTTGTCATTCCGAACCGCGCTTTTCGCGGTGAGGAATCCCTATCGCCATGCAATGCTCTTGAGTTCGAACGCATGCAAACTATCGTGAATGTTGTCCTGAAGCTCATAGCCTGCCATGGGGATTCCTCGCCAACCGCAGGCGTCGGAATGACAGAACGGAAAGATCTCATCCTGTTCCGCCGACCGTGAGGCGATCTACTTTTATCGTTGGCATGCCTACGCCTACGGGCACCGACTGGCCATCTTTCCCGCAGGTTCCTACACCCTCGTCGAGGGCTAGATCGTTGCCGACCATCGACACGCGCGTGAGCACATCTGGGCCGTTTCCGATTAGTGTCGCATTCTTTACCGGCGCAGTGATCTGGCCATCTTCGATCAGGTACGCCTCGGAGGCCGAGAAGACGAACTTGCCATTGGTGATGTCCACCTGGCCGCCGCCGAAGTTCACGGCGAATAAACCGCGCTTTACCGATTTGATGATGTCGCGCGGATCGTCTTGTCCGGCGAGCATGTAGGTGTTCGTCATGCGCGGCATGGGAATGTGTTCGTAGCTCTCGCGACGGCCGTTTCCCGTATCGGCGATGCCCATCAGCCGCGAGGAAAGCTTGTCGCTGATGTATCCCTTCAGAATGCCGTCTTCGATCAGCACAGTGCGCTGCGTCGCCGAGCCTTCGTCGTCAACATTGATCGAGCCGCGACGCGAGGGCATAGTTCCATCATCGACGACCGTGATCTTCTCGCTGGCCACACGCTTCCCGACCAGGCCCGCGAAGGCTGACGTCTTTTTGCGGTTGAAATCGGCTTCGAGTCCGTGGCCCACAGCTTCATGCAAGAGAACGCCAGGCCAGCCAGGACCGAGCACCACTTCCATTTCGCCGGCGGGAGTTTCACGCGCATCGAGTTGAATGATCGACTGGCGCGCCGCCTCGTGAGCGAAGTATTCGGGCGTCTTCTCCGTCTGAAAATAATCGATCGAGACACGGCCTCCGCCGCCTGATGTCCCGCGCGCGGAATTCTGGCCGTCCTTCGCGATGCAGAAAACGCTCATGCGAGCCAAGGGCTGCGAATCCGAGGCAATCACGCCATCGGAGCCAACCACCAGGATCCGGCGCAGTTCGTCGGCATAGCTGGCGCGAACTTGTACGATCCGGGAGTCGTAGCTGCGTGCGTGCTTGTCTGCCCGATGCAGCAGCTCGACCTTGGCCGCTACTTCGGCATCGACCGATGGCGATGCGACGGCGTATAGAGTATGGCCGCCGGTTGGATCCTTCAAGTTGACCATCGGCTGCTTATTGGGACCGCTGGCTATCAGCGCAGCGGTCCGCGCCGCCCGAATAATGCGCTCCGAAGAGAGGTCGTCTGTATAGGCATAGCCAGTGCGCTCGCCGGATATGACCCGCACGCCACACCCTGCCGAGATACCCTGAGTTGCCGACTTGATGAGCGACTCGTCGAGGCTCAGCGAAGTCGAGGTGTGGTATTCGAAATAAAGATCAGCGTAATCCCCGCCTGCCGATAGCGCCTCAGCCAGGTATCGCTCCAGGTCGCGGTTCGTAAGTCCTAGTTTCTGAAAGAAAAATGCCCGATGGTCCATGAAATCCAGCTTCTAAGGAGGCCGTTGCAGACGAGCCCCCAACCTTTCAGGTTAACACTTTTCAACTAGGCCAGAAGACGCGCCGCCGGTCGCCGGTGGGCATCATCAATCGCGCGGCTCTGGTTTACACTGCTTACCCCGTGGCGGCCGCGGCACCTGCTGTTACCCCATCTCCGACTTCGAAGCCTACTGCTACAGCCGTACCTCATCCGCTCTTCTTCGCTGCTCTCGCGTACGCCGGGGGAATTTTGTGGGCGAAGCTGGCTCTCGGTGTTGGCCGGTGGACGCCGCCGAATTGGGACGTCGCGGCCGCGCTATTGTTGGCTGCCCTTGGCGCATTTGCGATTCGGATGCGAGTACGTCCGCACGTTATCTGGGCGTCAGCATTTCTGGCGCTTACGGCTACAGGCGCGGCGGAATTTTCTCTTGGACCAATTCACCCCGTACCACTTTTTCCGGCGGAACTTGAGAACCAGGAGGTTGCGATTGAGGGCTTTGTTACACGGGCTTCGCTGCCGGTTCTCGAACGAGCGACGGATAGCGGTAGCGCTGGGGCAGCTCCCGAGACGTACCAACAACTTGACCTCGAGGTTGATCGACTGTCCCGCGAAGATGAACCCGCGCCACATCTGGCTCAGCCGTTCGGAGCACGAGTCGGGGTCTATAGCGTCGATTCGGAAACGGGACCTTCCGAAGAACTACCTGCATCGGGCAGGATCTTCCTGTACGGCCAACGGCTTCGGATTCGCGGACGCATTCGTTCTCCTCAGGTCTTCGGCGATCCCGGAGTCTTCGACCGCAGAGCATACCTGCAGCAACAAGGCATCGTGGCGGTCTTAAATACCAAAGGAGCTGAGATCGAAGTGCTTCCCGGAATGGGAGGCGCGCGCCTCGGTCGGTGGCGAGCGCAGGCTCGCGAGAGTCTGCTTACGCATATTCTTAAACTGGAATCCGACGGCACTCCCAAGTGGCCATTATTCGCAATCAGCCGCACAGACGCCGGATTACTCGCTGCCATGATCCTCGGCGAGCGTTCCTTGCTCGATCAGCGCGTCAAGCGCGACTTTCAGCGGACCGGTTCGTATCACTTGCTTGTCGTTTCGGGAATGGCAGTCGCGATTCTCGCCCTTGCTGTGTTCTGGATTTGCCGCCTCTTCCACACGCCTGAGATCGCGGCAACGTTCGTGAGCGTAATCTTCGTTGCCCTTTACGTCACCATCACGGATCTCGGCGCTCCGGTTCAACGTGCGGCGTTGATGTGCGGCGTCTACATGCTCGCCCGGCTTTTTTATCGTGAGCGGGACGTGCTGAATGCGATTGGCTTTGCCGCTCTGGCCGGCCTGGTGATCGATCCAGCTTCGCTCTTCGATGCAGGCTTTCAGATGACCTTTCTCGCCGTCATCGCCATTGCCGGGATCGCAGTTCCCATTCTGGAGCGTACAACTGCGGTTTACAGAAAAGCGCTCGATCAACCCGACTCAACGACTTATGACTTGCACTTGCTGCCCAATCAGACGCAATTTCGCCTCAATCTGCGAATGATTCTTATTCGTATCGAGCGGCTCATTCCAAAATGGCTCGCACGAATAACTCTGTTCGGAGGCATTCGCGTAGTTCTCCGACTTGCTGAAATCTTCCTCATCTCTGCCCTTATGCAGGCTGCGTTGGCCCTGCCGATGGCCGTGTACTTCCATCGTGCGACAACACTGGCTTTGCCGGCCAATGTGGCCGTAGTGCCGATGATGACCTTCCTACTCCCATTTGCAGTGGTCGCCACCTTATGCAGCTACGCTGGCGCATGGCTGGCGATCGTTCCCAAAGTGATCACAGCTTTGCTGCTTCATTTTGTGAGCTTCGCCGTGTTCACGTTCTCGCATTTCCGCGCAGCCGACCTCCGAGTGCCCACTCCAGCGATCTGGGCAAGCTGTCTTTGCCTGTTGGCTGTCGCCGTTTGCCTCCTGACAGCCCGAGCACGATACCTGCTGCTTTTTGCGTCACTCTTCGTCTTAGCCTTCAGCGACTTGTGTGTTCTATATGCCCGCAAGCCGGACAAGATTCACGCCCAGCTCGAGGTGACCGCAATCGATGTCGGACAAGGCGACTCGTTACTCGTCGTAACGCCGCAAGGTAAAACACTGTTGATGGACGGCGGCGGAACGCTCGGCATAAATATGTCTGGATTCGACATCGGCGAGGAGGTGGTCTCGCCCTATCTGTGGTCACGAGGCTTTTCGCATCTCGATACCGTTGCCTTATCTCACGCGCACGGAGATCACATCGGTGGATTGCCGGCCGTGCTCGCCAACTTCCATCCAGACGCCCTGTGGATTGCTCCGGGACCACAAACGCCGGCTCTCGAAGGCTTAATGGCGGAAGCGTCCCGATTCGGGATTCCCGTCGTACAACACAGCGCGGGAGATCGATTCAATTTCGGCGGCGTGGCATTTGCCGTGCTTGCTCCCTTCGCGGAGGACACATCGACAAGAGCGCGCGGCAACGACGATTCTATGGTCGTCGAGATCACCTACGACAAGGCCTCGGTTTTGTTAGAGGGTGATGCAGAAAAGAAAACCGAGCGCATCATCACTCCCGAGGTTGGACATATAAACCTGCTCAAAGTCGCTCATCACGGAAGCGCTACTTCTTCCACCCCGGAGCTTCTGGCGAGAACTCGGCCGGAGTTCGCAATTATTTCAGTTGGGAAATTCAACCGCTACGGACACCCGCGAGCGGAAGTGCTCGAGCGTCTTGGCTCCGAGGGCGCGTGCACGTACCGCACCGATGTGACCGGCGCGACAAGTTTCTTCCTGAATCGGGAAGGAGTGGATCAGATCCGATGGGGGCGCGAGCAGACGACTATGATGTTTCCATCTCGCTGGATTCCTCGTCCTCAGGCGGAGCATTGCGCTGCTCTTCGATGATGCTGCGGGCCTCGTCGGCATCGCTCGGTCGAACACGAAGAACGATTCCACCAACACCGGGAAGAACGTCCTGAGGGGCATCTAGGTAAGTGCGCAGCGCTTCAATGCCATGCGATTCAAGCAGCCCTTGGACGACGAGCGCCTCGGCCTCATCGGCTGTATCGAACACCTGGACGAGTTCGCGTTCTCTTTCGATCGGCACAGCTTTGTAGTTCGGATTGGTGGCCATTTGTCCTCCCAGGGACTCGCAATCATGTCCTGCAAGAGTGCAAACAGCTTAGATGCACTTAAGTACCTTCCAGTGTACTCCGCCGAGTTGAGCCGTAAGAAAACGGGTGTATTATCCGCTGCATGCGCTCCAGATTCGCGGATCGAAACTGCTTCGCTGAATTTTTTGCGCAACGTACCCTTCCCCCAGTTCCATCCAATCAGGAAACGCTCCTGCAAGGAAAGTTGGGCCAAGTAGCCTTCCCGAAATCAGGGCCGGAACCGCACATGCGTCCGGCAGAGCATGAGGTGAAGCTTGGCGGTGCAGGTTTCGGGAGATATGAATGAATCCTACGGGACAAAAGAAAGAGCCGGAAAAACGCAGCCAGCTGGAGATCGAGCAGGAAGAAGAAAATCGCAAGATCCGGCGGCTGCAGTTGATGATGAACATGGTGATGTCGGTCCTCGCGCAGGATGAGGACCTGACGCTCGAACAGGCATCAGAGATGATCGCCAATGCCAAAACGGCAGCGCTTGCGATGTTTCCCGACAAGGAACTTGCGTACGATTTAATCTATCGGCCGCGATTTCAGCGGCTGCTCAACGAAAGATTCAGGCTGCAATAGAGACGCTGGCCCCGCCGCGTCTCTATTTTAAGTTTTCGTAGATTTTCGAGCTTTCCGACTACATTCGTAGGACCTCTTCAAAATTTCAACACCAATCCCACGCCGGCAAACAGATTGTTCTGCCCGACATGGAAGTTCGGCGTCCCGTTATGGAAATCGCGCACCTCTGCACGGAAGTTGAGGAAGGGAATAGGCGCGCTCAGATCGAATCCGCCGCCCACCTGAAATGCGCCCACTGTGCTGCTACCGAGCGAGTTGCTACTCGAGTAATGAGCCAGCCCGCCACCCGCCGACACAAATGGCGAGAAAAAAGGTAATCCCAACTGAAGACGCAGACCCGGCGTGAAGTACACAGTGGAGAAATCCTGACGGAAACCAGCCTCAACCACCGTTCGTGTCGGCGTGCCAACTACAGGCAATTCCAGGTGAATGCCGGCCAGATGCAGATTCACCAGCCGGTGCGCAAGCACGCCTTCATAGGAGATGCGTGTCGGGGTGTGAACAGTCGCCGATCCGCATGAAGTGCCTGAAAGGCCTGTCGTGCAAGAAAGAGGATCGGTCGTATCGGAGGTGAAGATGCCTCCGGCTAAAACTCCGATCTCAGTGGATTGAGCTGAGGTGAAAGTGGGAAGTAGGGCCGCACAGAGGGTAAGCAACAGAAACTTCTTCAAGCATGGACCTCACAGCAGGGGGATTGAACTGCTGTGAGAATTATATCGGGTGGCGGAGGTGGACTGCGCCACCCGATTTCCCATTTTGGCCTTCAGCGGCGATCGTTGCCGTTATCTTCCGCTGCATTCGGATCACCTACAGGCAGCAAGGTACCAAACAGCCCATGACTCTCATCAGCTGGGCCGGCGGTGAAGAACAGCGTGGTCGGGGGACCAGCAGCTCCGTTGTTGCCGAAGCGAATTGCCCACAGGCCATCGATGACGAGGAAGCGGTTACTCGCGTCGCGCAGCAGGCCATCGAAGTGTCCACTGGCCAGGTCGTAGGCAGCAATCGTTCCGCTCCCGAAGTTTCCGACCAGCAGGTGATTGCTATAGAAGCCGAATCCCGCCGGAGCAAGCGCGACCCCCCAGGGCGCGTTGAGCCAGCCGCCGTGATCGAGGCGCTTCAGCAAATTACCGTTGGCATCGAAGACATCGACGCGTCCCAATCCGGGACCGTGCAGTTCGTCAGCGCCATCGCCCTGCTTTGCGAACGTTACATACAGAGCGCCGCCGATATTCTGGATATTGAACGGAGCAAATCCGCGCGGCAGTTCGCTATCGACGAATCCACCGGAAACGGCAACCGGAGCAAACGTTCCGTCGTAAACCTCGACCTTGCCGCCGGCAAAATTTGTTGCATAGAGCAGGTCCTGGAAGCCATTGTTTGCCATCGCCAGGCCTTTGTAGATGGCATGCGGATTTGTCGCCGGAGCTTTGGCGTTGGGCACTGCAGGGATGGCATTCGTTCCATCAACACTGGGCGCCCATCCAGAGATAATTCCATCCTCGGACGCAAACAGGAAAGCCGCTTTGCCTGTTTTCCCATTTTCGGAAACCGAGAAGTTGGTCGAGCTCGCGCTGCTGTTGAAGACGGTTCCGGTGGGAGCAGCCGGCGTGGTCTGTCCGGCAGGAACTGGCAAGGTCACCACCAAGGAAACCTTTGCACCGGACCCTTGATAGAGAGTGGAAACACCTGCGCCGTTATCCGAGACCCACAATGGGCTGGTTGCGCTGGCTGCGAGTCCCCAGGGATTCACCAATTGGGGATCCAGTGGCTGAGTGTGGTTCGTAGGAACGCCGTTGATCTCATCGACGTCCGATACGAGATTGGTTTGTTGGTATCTTTGCGCGCCTGCGAAGGCGCTCAGGGATAGAACGGTGGCAAAAACGAGAAGCTTGTGCCAGGAGATCTGGAACGGTTCAGATCGCATAATTTCCTCCAGTAAGCCGGCGAAATTCTAATTCGCCAGCCGCTGGGACAGTGCGGTCTTGGTACGAACCGGACGGGACGAAATTCTCCGCTTTCTATTTCGAGACGTGCTCGACGACCCGTTGTTCCGGCGCTTCGCGACTCTGCTCCCGTTCGAATGCCTTTTGGCTTTCGATAATGAGGCGCCTGGCGACCGAGGCATCCTGCCAGCCCTTTGTTTCTACGCGTTTGCCCTCGAGATCTTTGTAAATAGAGAAGAAATGCGTGATCTCGCGCAGGATGTGCGGGTAAATCTCTGAGTAGTTCCACACATCCTTGTAGCGTGGATTGCTCTTGCCGACGGCCAGCAGTTTCTCGTCGTGAACGCCTTGATCGAGCATATCGAGCACTCCGATGGGACGAACTTCCATCACGCAGCCGGAAAAGCTCGGGCTGTCGACCAGCACCAGCACGTCGAGGGGATCGCCGTCATGGCTCAAGGTGCTCGGAAGGAACCCGTAGTCGCCGGGGAAGTGCACGGGCGAATAGAGATTGCGATCAAGACGAAAGACGTGCAACTTCTTGTCGTACTCGTATTTGTTAATCGACTGCAGTGGAATTTCGACCACAACATTGACAACTTCCGGAGCCTTCTCGCCAAGCGGCAGCTTGAGATAGTCGAGCATCCTTCAAGTCTATCGCGGCGCACACTGTCGGGGGCTCATCTTCACCAGCGAATCAGGCCTTGTGGATCATCCACCAGGCAGACTTCATATTTCTCGATCATCGGCATAAGGACGTGCTCCAATTCCCGTTTCCAAAGCTCTCCTTCGTAAAACCTGGCTTTCATGGGCTCACGTGATTCCAGATCGGGAAAGCCGCGCATGAAGAAGAAGGTATCGGGATCTTCGATGGACAAAAACGGTCCGAGAATCTTCATGCCGATTTTGTCGTGCGCCGGGACCGACTTGGAACGAAAAATCTCGAGAAACTCAGCGCGCGCGCCCGGCTTGAGCTTATAAGTACGCATTTCGATGATCATGCATTGCTCCGGAAATCATCGTTGCGCGAAGGGTTTGAAAACACAAGTCAGAACGCTAATCCAAAACAAGCAGAACGACTGCCTCCTGGACTGCCGCGAGTCATTCTCGGTGGGGAAAGCTTTTGGCTTTGGCGGGAAGTAACGGCCGGCGTTTTCACTCGCCGGCCGTTTCGATATTAGTTAACAACTGCTGACGACTGATTCAGCATCCCGGGCTGCGGAGCATTCTTCGGCGTGCTCAAGTATCCGGTGACGGATTTCTTGTCAGCCGTGAACACTACAACTTCGTACAGCATGCGATCGCGTCCGGTATAGAACTGCAGCGGCTCGGCAACGGTGCGGTCCTTCTTCTCGATCGTGTGATCATCGGCGATCACGTTCATCGTGAATTTGCCTTTTTTCGCATCGACTTTCTTGAGCTGCAGGCTTACGGTTCCTACTGGCGTTGGATGCTTGCTCTTCGTCAGAGTGAACTCGTAGTAGTTGCGGTCGCCTTTGTGCTTGAGGAGTTCGAGATCGTCGCGCGTGCGTGCGATCAAGCCGCTCTGCTGGCCGAGATCGCCGATCGTGCTCTCGAGTTTCTTCTTCGTGGCTTCAAGATCGGTGCGCGTCGCGCTGATGTCACCCTTCGCTCCAGTCAGATCGGTCTTCACGCCACCCAGATCATTCGATACGGCAGCGAGCTGCTTCTGGCTGTCCTGCAGCTCCTTTTCCGTTTCAGCGAGCTGCTTGCGCAGCGCTGCGGCGCGGGCCGCGAGTTCGCGCTGCGTTCTGCCTAAGCGGACTTGCAGATCCTGCGTGGACTGCTTCAGCCCAGCCTCGGTCATCCCGAGCTGATCCATCATGGCTTTGTTGCGCAGTTCGGCGCTTTGAATCACAGCTTGCTGCGCCGTCTCAACTTTGCTGACCCGCGAGCCCATGTTGTACATGAAATAACCGGAGCCGAGGACGTACACCGCCGCTAATATCATCGCAATCAGCGGAGCATTTACGCCGCGAGCTTGAACCGGCTCAGCTTCGTACTGTTGATTCGATTCCACTGCGCCTTGTTCGTAATTCATAGTTCTCCTTGGCCGTGGTTGTTCCACAGCCGAATACGCATCTGTTCCAGAGAAGCGGCTGCCTCATCTTACGGCAATAAACCCAGAAAAGAACGGTACTTTTCGGTGACTTTGGGACAAAGCACCTTGGGAACCCGTTGAAACCACGACCCAAGTCTTAACCAATGTTTACGGGAGTATTGACCAGAAGTATGCATTTCAGAGCCGCTTAGTCCCACATGCAAAGCGGGACTTACAATACGCAGGGGTCCCCCCAATTCTTCAGCGGAGCGGACGTGGCGACGTCAATCAAGCAAGTAAATCCGAAAGGCTGGCCCGATCCCAGCGGATATTCCAATGTGATCGTAGGTGAAGGAAAAGTAGTGGCGATTGCCGGTCAGATCGGATGCGACCCATTGACCGAAGAACTTGTCTCTGACGACTTCGCGCAGCAGAGCCGCCAGGCGCTCGCCAACGTCCTTACCGCGCTCGAAGCCGCGGGCGGAAAAGCTGAGCATTTGATCCGGCTTACGTGGTACATAACCGACCGCGACGCATTTGTCCGCCACAGTGAAATCATCGAAGATGCGCATCGCGAGGAGCTTGGCGGGCACTCGCCGGCTATGTCGGTGATCGTCGTCTCGGGATTATTAGAACCACGCGCAAAAGTTCAGATCGAAGCTACTGCGCTGATAAAACCGGGGGTTAACACGAAGAGCACGAAGGGCACGAAGGTAAAAGAAAAAAGGAAAAAGAGATCATCTCGATAATCGGTACTCAGCGGATAGCGTCCTCCTCAAAGATTCAATTGCTACTTTCTCCTTCGTGCTCTTCGTGACCTTTGTGTTCGCTCTTGCTTTTGCCCGATTGGCTCATCAATGCGGGTAAGGTTTACCATGAAAAGTTTTCGTTTGATCAGGAGAGATGTCCGTGAGACGAGAGCTTTTCGCAGTACTCATCCTTTTTTCTCTTTTCGGCAACGCCGCATTCGGTCAGGCAAAATCACAAAAGAAAGCCGCAGCTAAGCGGCAGTCTGCCCTCGTAGACCGCGTTGGCGACACCGGTTTTGTCCAGGTGAAAGCCGAGAGCTTTCGCACCTTGAATGCGAAGCAGCAGGAGCTTGCGTACTGGCTGTATGAAGCGGCGATTGCGATCGATCCGATCATCTACGATCAACTCTCGGCGTATGCGCTGCGTGAGAAGCGTCTGCTGGAAGAGGTGATCGCCCACAAGGAGGGAATCGATCCTCAGGTGATGAAGAAGATCACCGACTACACGAAACTCTTCTGGGCCAATCGCGGAAATCATAACGATCTCACGGCGCAAAAGTTCGTTCCCGATTTCAGCTTCGATGATCTGAAGAATGCAGCGCAAACCGCGCAGAAGAATGGCGCATTTAAAAGTTCGTATGCCGATCTTCCACCGCTCTCCGACGGCGACGCGCTGGATAAAGAACTCGACGAGCTGAAGGCTTCCATCTTCGATCCCGAGTTTGAGCCAATGGATACGGCCAAGAGTCCGTCCGGCGGGAAAGACATCATTCAGGCGAGCTCGAACACGTTCTATCCTGGCTTGTCGCTAAATGATCTGAAGGATTTCAAGGAAGAGCATCCCCTGAACTCGCGAGTCGTGCGCGGCAGTGACGGCAAGCTTGAGGAGCAGGTCTATCGCGCAGGCACTTCGGATGGCAGCATTCCTCCGGGCGTTTACGCGACGTTCCTGAAACGGGCCAATGAGTATTTGGCAAAGGCGCAGGCTCTGGCTGATCCGAAGCAGGCAGAGGTGATCGCCGATCTCATTCGCTACTACCAGACCGGCGATTTCAATGATTGGCTGAAGTTCGGCACCGACTGGGTACAAGACAACGCCACGGTCGATTTCGCCAACGGCTTCATCGAGGTTTATCGCGACGCACGTGGGGCAAAAGGCAGTTCACAGAGCTTCGTCAGCGTGACTGACAAGAAAGTCACCGAGGCGATGGTGAAGCTGGCGCAGAACGCCGAGTACTTCGAGCAGAAGGCGCCGTGGGACACGAAGTACAAGAAGACTTCCTTCACGCCGCCGGTGGTCAAAGCCGTGGAAACCGTGATCGAGACCGGCGACTTCCACGTGACCACCGTCGGGGACAATCTGCCGAATGAAAATCAAATTCACGAAAAATACGGAACCAAGAATTTCCTCTTCACCGGAAGCAGCCGCGCTCTGTCTGACGCTTCCGGCACCGCAGCAGCGAAAGAGTTCGATCCCGATCCGCAGACGCTTGCGCGGGACATCAAGTACGGCAATGAAGCTCGAGATCTGTTCACAGCAATGCACGAAGTCATCGGACACGGCTCAGGCAAGTTGAGCGATCGGCTGAAGAGCGGAGCAGAACCTTTCCTCAAAGAGTATTTCTCCACGCTGGAAGAAGGGCGTGCGGACCTGATGGCCTTGTGGAACGCGTTTGATCCTAAACTCAAAGAGCTAGGACTGATCACGAATCAGGAGGAAGTTGCGAAGGCAATGTACGATTCGGCGGCAATTGTCGCGCTTACGCAGCTTCGACGAATCCCCAAAGGGGACACAATCGAGGAAGACCACGAACGCGACCGAGCGCTGATCGAGGGCTATATCAAAGACAAGGTGCCGGGTTCGATCGAACAGTTCGACCGAAATGGGAAGACGTACATTCGTGTGAAGGACTATCAGCTTATGCGCAAGGGAGTTGGCATGCTCCTCGCCGAGCTCATGCGCATCAAGGCCGAAGGCGACTACGACGCGATTAAGGCGCTCGTCGACAAGTACGGAGTCCACTTCGATCCGGCGCTGCGCGACCAGGTGGTTGCACGCTACAAGAAGCTCAACCTGCCGACGTACTACGCCGGTATTTATCCGATGCTCACGCCGAGCGGATCTGGAAAAAGGGAACGAATTCAGATGAGCTATCCGCGCGATGCTGTGAAGCAGTATTTGTCGTACGGCTCGATGTACGATGAAGGTTTGAAGAGATAACAGAGCCCTGCATGGTTGTATTGCCATTGAGACCACCATGACCAAAATTGATCTCGATCGCGAGCGCGCACGCCTTATGGACGTGTACAGTCGCATGGCCGATGAAGAATTGGACCAACTTCTGCAGTCGTCCGATGAACTCACCGAAACAGCGCGCGAGGTGTTAAAAGCCGAGATCGAGAAACGTGGAGGACACGTTGAATACTCCACCATGCCGGCAGCTGCCGAAGCCGCTCATCCCCAGCTTGTAACCGTCGCAAGATTTAGAGACTTGCCCGAGGCGATCCTCGCTCGTGGACGCTTGCAGTCGGCCGGAATTGATGCCTTTCTCGCCGACGAAAACTACATCCGCATGGACTGGTTCATGTCGAACATGATCGGGAATATGCGGCTTCAGGTCAGAGAGGGCGACGCTGAGAGCGCGAAAGAAATTCTTCAGCAGCAGGTGCCGGAGGACTTTGAGATCGGCGCCGAAAGGTTCGAGCAGCCGAAGTGTCCTAAATGCGGGTCGTCGGATATTGAGTTTGAAGGCGTAAATCGCGGAATCGGCCTGCTCGCCGCGTACGCGATTCGCGTGCCTTTGCCACTTCGCAGTGACACTTGGAAGTGCAACCATTGCGGTGCAGAATGGCAGGAAACCGAGGAGGGTTCCACTGCCGCGCAAGAAGACCCCTCTGATTCCTAAGGCTTTCGCCCAACGTCGTACGACTGCTGTTACCTAATCCTGTGACTCTGGATTGATTTCGTCCCATCACTGGCGGGATACTCTTGCCATGCATTCGCGGCAGGTGATTCAAGGCCTTTTGTTGACGGCGGGGGTCGCCGTTGTCGCTTTGCTGATTCTGCCGGCGGTTCACGTTCCATTCATCGTGGTGCATGGGCCAGTGAGCGCTCTTCGTGCTCAACGAGCTGCGTTGCTCTTTCAAATTCTGATCCAGACGTCAGCCCTCACGTTGGCTGGCTTCTGCATGCGCCCGTGGGAACGTCGTCGCGATTCCCAAAATGAACTTCAAGCGCCTCTCGTCAACTTTTTTTCTAATTTCATTTATGTCATGCGCTGTTAGCTGGCGCAGGCATATCACGATTAACCGGCTTACTCGTCTAACTCTTAGCCAATGCGGGTCTGACTGGCCCGACAAGGAGAAATTATGAAGTCGCGCGTATCTTTACTGACATTCATTTCTATGCTGGCACTGGCGCTGCTGCTGGTCGCGGGCTGCGCAAAGAAGAAGGTTGCTGCAGCACCCCAGGTTCCACCGCCACCTCCGGCTCAACCTACAGTTACTCTAAGCGTTGAACCCTCTGACATCACTGCTGGGCAGTCTGCAAAGCTCACCTGGGAAGCCCAGAATGCAACCGACGTCACGATTGAATCAGTGGGAAGCGTCGAGGCGAACGGTTCCAAAACCGTAAGCCCGAGCGAGTCGACCACCTATCGCATCGTTGCAAAAGGTCCCGGCGGTACTTCGGACGCAACCGCCCGCCTGACCGTCAACAAGCCGGCTCCGGCAGTTGCCGAATCAGGTCCCAGCCTCCAGGAGCTTTTCCAACGCAACGTGAAAGATGCGTTCTTCGCCTATGACTCCTACAAAGTCGATGACGAGACCTCGCAATTGCTCTCCTCTGACGCGAAGTTCCTGCAGCAGCATCCTGAGCTGAAGTTCACGGTTGAAGGACACTGCGACGAGCGCGGATCGGAAGAGTACAATCTCGCTCTCGGCGCCAGCCGCGCCGAAGCGGTAAAGCAGGCCCTCGTCGCTCAGGGTGTCGATGCGCAGCGCATCGCGACCAATAGCGTGGGAAAAGAGAAGCCGTTCTGCAGCGACTCGAACGAGGAATGCTGGCATCAGAACCGTCGCGGACACTTCATCGCGCCGGAATAAATTTCCCGAATTGAAAAAGGCGTCCGCTTCCGCGGACGCCTTTATTTTTCAGCCAATGGTGTTCGAAAAATCACGAAGCAGCAGCCATCTTCCCGCTAGTCGCGGGGGTGCGGTGCGCTGCCTGCTTTGGGACGAGGACTCCAAGCAGCTTGGTTCCATCGGGCGATCCCAATCCGGTGCAGGCGTCCCATCCGGCTGACGCCGAATACGATCCATTGCTGCCTTGAGTCACGTCGTGAAACACGCCCGCGGCATCTGCCTGCTGGTAGAGCACCGGGTTCAGGAATCCGACGGCCTTTCCAGCCTGCTGATTCAGCCGTGCCGTGAGTCCCGCCATCATCGGAGCCACAGCGCTGGTGCCGCCGAAGACAGCCGATTGACCGTCGACGAAGATCTCATATCCTGTCTGCGGGTCGGCGTCGCCGGAGACATCGGGAACACCGCGCCGCACTTTGTGATCGTTTACCGAAGGCGGAATCTCCGCATTTTTCTGATAGTCAGGAAGCGGGAAGACATCGCTGATACCTCCACCGGTGGCTCCTCCTTGCGGCTGTTCGTTCCAGACGTTCTCGACTGCGGTTTTGCCGGTGACGCGCAGGCTCGTGCCGCCACAGGCCAGAACAAATGGGTCCGAAGCGGGAAAATCTACGTGTTGCTTGCCATTAGTTACCCCGTCTGTCGAGCCGTTGTCGCCGGCTGCCGCACAAACTGTGACTCCCAGCGCGGCCGCGGCCTGGAAGGCTTCGTCGTAGGCAGTGAGTGATTGCTGCGTGAAACTCTCCTCCGGACCGCCCCAACTGATCGAGACGACCGACGGTTTATTTTTCGTGTCGTGAACTGCTTTGGTGATGGCGTCGAGGAAGCCGGCATCGGTATTCGGCGCGAAATAGACGACGATCTTCGAGGCTGGAGCGACGGCACCGGCTACTTCAATGTCGAGCACTACCTCGCCATCCGCACCGTTAGGATCGCCGGTGGCTTTGTTATGTCCGCCATCGACGGACACTGCGGTGATCTTCGGCTGCTTGATGCCGAGTTTTTTGAAATAGCTCGACAAGTCACGCGAACGATAGCCTCCACCCAGTTCGATCAGCGCGATCGTCTGTCCTGAACCATCGAGCGCGGCAGGGAAGTTGTAGGCTTGTGCGACCTGAATCGGCGTGTAAGAAACGCTGCTTGCGTGCGCAGCTATTCCTGGCTGCGTGGTGCGGCGGCGAAAGTGCGGCTTCGCCTGCGGACGATTGTCGAGTCCGAAGACGCCAGTCACAACTCCGTTCAACTCGCTGGGAATGTGCACTGCGCCAACGCGAGTGCGATAGCGCATGCCCTCGTGCTCACATTCTTTCAAATCAACGTCGAAGGCTTTGTTGAAGGCCGAAACCGTTCCGCTCAGGATCACTGTACGTCGTCCCAAATCGGTCTCGACGGTCGCGAGCTGGTGCTGGTGAGCGAAGTCTTCGATTTTCGGAACGTCGTCGGGATTCGCGCCGTGTTGTTGCTCATACTCTTCGTGCGTTAGGTGCTGCCGCTCGGGCGCGGGCTGCGCGCCTTTACGCAGCAGGTCGGCTGCGTTCAGCGGAGTGCGCGGTCTGAGCCGCACGGTGACTTGGATAACCTCATCGGGGTTGGCGGACGCAATGACTCTTGAACCCGGCAGAGCAGCGCGTTCGCTGCCCGCAATCGGGACTGGCTGATTGTCGCTTGTCATAGTCTTGCTCCTCGAGCTTCGGGGGAAAAGGCCGGCAAGAGTTGGAAGCGTGGAGGCCATGAAGATTCATGGCGCGCGGAAGGAACTCGGGAGCCCAAGGGAAACAACCGGCCGGAGCAGTCCCGAAACTACTGTGCGCAAGGTAACAAAGCTGCTGGTTACCGTCAATGCCGCAAATTGGTGCAGTGCGGCACGTCAGTACCGTCCGCGGCGGCGGATGGGTGAGTTACGAAGGGTGCCTCTCTGATCGATTTGCTACCGCGAACGGTGCTGATGCAAAGCCTGTTCCTCTGGCATCGCGGCCAATCTCGTCATTTACCATTACCGCCTATGCAGATTCGACTCTGTGTTCTTTTCTGCCTTGTTCTTTGCGTGAGCAGCGCTTATACGCAGAACTCCCAAACAGGGCCTAAGCCGATCGTTCTCCACGCCGCTCGTCTATTCGACATTGAAGCTGGACGAATCGTGCAGCCCGGGGAAGTGCTGGTTGAGGGCGAGCGCATTCGTGAAGCAGGAAGCAGCGTCACTCATCCCGTGGGAGCGCAGGTCATCGATCTAGGAGACACGACGCTGATGCCGGGGCTGATCGATGCGCACGTCCACCTGTTCCTGCATCCCGGTGCTGAAGATTTGCAGACCGTCGAAGAATCGGTTCCGCAGCGAACGATTCTGGCGACGCTAGCCGCCCGCGATGATCTCATGGGCGGCTTCACTGCCGAACGCGACATGGGCACTGAAGGTGCAGGTTCCGCCGATACGGCAGTTCGCAATGCGATCAACAAAGGCCTGATTCCCGGACCGCGCCTTCGTATCAGTGGCAACGCCATCGACATCCTCGGTGGACACGAAGACGCGCACGGCTACAACCCCGAGCAGCATGTGCTCAGCAATGCAACTTATGCGAACAACGTCGATGAAATCGTGAACGTAATCCGCGAGCAGTTCAAACAGGGAGCTGATTTCATCAAGATGTATGAAACCGGCAGGGACTCACTCCAAAATGGGAAGTTCTCAACGCCGTACCAATACACGGAAGCGCAACTGGCAGCGGCAGTACAAGAAGCAGCGCGCGTCGGCAAACATGTAGCGGTACACGCCACCGGAGAACCGGGCACACTCTATGCGGCTCAGGCCGGCGTCGAGTCGGTGGACCACGCGTTTCAGCTCAGCGATGAAACCATGAAAGTGATGCGCGAGAAGCACATTCCTGCCGTCCCGACTTTCACCATCATCGAGTATTTCGCAAATCACGCAGCCACTCCCGAAGCGGGACAACGTGAGCGCGCGATTCTCGATTACCACGCCCAGGAATTCCGCAAGCAACTCGCCGCAGGAGTGCCGATGGCGGTCGGATCCGATGTTGGACCCTTTCCGCATGGCACGCAGGCGCGCGAGCTTGTGTTGATGGTTCAGTACGGAATGTCACCGCTGGCGACTTTGCAGGCGGATCTCATCAATGGCGCAAAGTTGTTGGGCTGGGAAGGGCAGATCGGCGCGCTTAGGCCCGGATACTTTGCGGATGTAATCGCAGTTGCGGGCAATCCGCTGCAGGATATCTCAGCTACCGAGCATGTAGATTTCGTCATGAAAGACGGTGTGATCTACAAGAAGTAGCTAAACTATCGTTTTAGTACCGGGCCTTCGCGATGCGTGGATTCATCCAGTCTTACGTTGTCTGCGTCTGCGACCGGCCTGAGCGTCTTCCCGAATTGAAACAACTCGATTGTTGCGCTTCAATTCCTCGTTGGCGTCGCGGCTGCTGATTCCCTGGCCGCGTTTCTTCTGGCCAAGCACACCCAGGTTCTGTTGCGGTTTGCCTTCCGAAATAGGATGCAGTTTCTTTTTGGTATTGCCCGATCCCTTGGCTTCTTGCGAGGCCTGATGATGGCGATTGGAGTGGCGTTCGCGCGCACCGGAAATACCAAGGTCCTTTTCGTCAGAAAATTCCAGAGCGACATCCTCGTCATCATTGAACCCAGCCGCTGCAGCATGAGATGCACGCGATCCGCCCTCATGCGCCGATGCGTTCATCTGCGCCATACGCTGGCTCCGAGCACGAGGCATCGGCATTGCGGCACTCTCGCCCTTTACTCCAACCGAGATCTCGCGAAGAGCTTCGGCCGAAGCATCGACCCGAGGTGTCTTTACGGCGAGGTCGCCGATCGAGAGCATGCCAACCAACTCGCCATCCTCGCACACAGGGAGCCTTCGAATTTGCTTATCGGCCATCAGTTTGGCCGCTTCTTCAATATCGGCGTCGGGCTCGATCGTTTCGAGCTCGTGGCTCAGGACCTCCTCGACGTTTGTTTCTGCCGGATTCTTACCGTCGGCCACACAGCGAACCACAATGTCGCGATCGGTGAGGATGCCCACCAGATCGTCATCTTCATCGACCACCGGGACTGCACCTACGTTCTCAACCTTCATAATCGAAGCTGCTTCTTCCAGCGTACTGTTCATCTGAACGGTTTCCACTTCAGTGGTCATTACGTCGCAAACCTTCATTCGACACTCCTCTCATCCGGGACCAGAATTGATGCTTTGCGCGGATTCGTTCTGTTAGAAAACGCGGAGCCAAACAACGTTGTCCTCTCGCAGGAAAAACCGGAGCAGCGGGACTTCCAGACGCAGGAAAACACGAGGCATTCAGCGCATCCAGCAAGTCACAATCTATGACTCCCCCTTGCGCTTCGTATACCCGCCCGGCTCTATAAAATGGGATCGTGAATTCCCTCGGAAAGCTGCTGATTGGCGCAGGAGGATTGCTGATCCTGATCGGCCTGGTCGTCCTGCTCGCCGGACGCGCCAACGTGCCTCTCGGACGCCTGCCGGGCGACATCAGCTACCGCGGGAAGAATACTTCCGTGTTCTTCCCCATCACGACCTGCATCATTCTGAGCATCGTGCTCAGCTTGGTGTTATGGCTGGTGAATAAGTTCTTCCGGTGACATAGGACGTGTGCCCCGGCCCAGTTGGGAGCTGCCCAAACAACGCTGCCATACGCGTAAACGCTAACCGACCCTGGAAGCGCTCTCAGGCGTGTGTTTCCGCGACCGCGATTTTTTCAACCGGATATCCCCGCTCAACCCACGCATCCAGTCCGCCGAGCAGCGGACGTACGCGTGTAATCCCGCGTTTCTTGAGTTGCAGCGCCACCCGGGCGCTGGTCGCTTCGTTGGGTCAAGTGCAGTACAGGATGATGTCCCGGTCGCGCGGAATTTCTATGTGCCGATCTTCGAGTTGTTCCGGCGTCAACCGCAGTGCGCCGGCGATCTGGACCGCCTCAGCATCCAGCCTCGCCTCATTGCGTAAATCGACGATCACAACCGGAATGCCGCGATCCATCTCATCCTTCAGCTCTTCCGGAGTAATGCGAGAGACACGCAGCTTGTGAATGAAGCGGCGACGCTGAATGAACTTAAAAGCAATCCAGGCAACGGCGGCGACAATGGCCAGAGCCAATATCGATGCTCCTGTGCGCCGCAGCAGCGCGAGGACATCTTCGATCTGTCGATGAAAGAGCCGTCCGGCAATCAAAACTGTTCCTGCCCAGAACAGCGTCCCGCAAACGTCGTAGATCAGGAATCTTACCCACGAGAGGCGGACGATCCCGGCCATCGGCTGCGCCACCGTGTTCAGGCCGGGCAGAAATTTGGAAATCAGCAGCGAACTCGCGCCACGCCGCACAAAGAGGTTCTCAGTGTTCTTCACGCAAGAGTCAGGTTCGAGCGAGATGCGGCAGAGGAGGCTCAGCATGCGTCCACCTTGCGAGCGACCAAGCTGGAACCACAGTAGATCACTGATGAACGCGCCAAAAAATGTCAGAGTCAGCAGCAGGAAGAAGCTTATCTTTCCTTCTACGCTCAATGCGCCTGCCGTGAGTAGCAGAGGAAGCGAAGGCACAGGAACTCCCGCCTGTTCCGCCAATACCCAGAAGAAGACGACGGTGTAACCGTGCTGGATAAGGAACCGCGTGAGTTCTGTGGCTTCGTGGCCCATGGATGTCGAGAGGAGCTCTGGCGTGCGCCCTTGTTAGAGTATTCCGGGCGCGCTAAAGCGCCAAAATCTTTGTGCATCATGATGCAGAACAGTGAACATGTCCTAACTGACGCGCCGCCACCCGCAGACATCCGCCTCAATTACGGCCAGGATCAGTTCCAATTTGGGGATTTACGACTTCCTCAACGAAAAGGTCCATTCGCGGCAGCGATGTTCGTTCACGGTGGCTTCTGGCGCGCTCGGTACGACCTGCAGCACGCCGGCTTTTTGTGCGCAGCGCTAACCAACGCGGGATTCGTCACCTGGAACATCGAGTATCGGCGGGTGGGAAATCCGGGTGGAGGCTGGCCAGGCAGCTTCGAAGACGTCACGTCCGGCTATCAATTTCTGCGGCAGCTTGCGGGCAAGTATCCAATCGACGTCAAACGAATTGTCGTGATCGGACACTCGGCAGGCGGACAGCTCGCGTTGGCGCTCGCGGCTCACCACAATTCGATGGGCGCAGCCGTCTCGCTGGCCGGAGTCCTGGACCTGCGCCGTGCCTGGGAGCTGCACCTGAGCAACGATGCCGTAGCTGAATTTCTGGGAGGCCCTCCGGTGCGTGTTCCCGAGCACTACCACGAAGCTTCTCCCGCCGCGCTGGACATTCACTGCAAGCAGCTGATCGTTCATGGCGTTCACGACGATACTGTACCCGTCGAAATGAGCCGAGCATACGTCCGGCAGAAGAACGCCAAAGACGAGAACATCACCTTTCTCGAACTTCCCGATTCGGGACATTATGAGTTAATCGATCCAAAATCGGCGGCATGGCCGAAGATCACAGGAGCAATAGCAAACCTGGTATAGAAACGCTAAACTGCACTCGCCTTGTCTACCCACGACAACTCTGATGCGCCGCTGGCTTCCGGGCTTTACGTGGTCGCAACTCCCATCGGAAATCTGGAAGACATCACCTTGCGGGCACTCCGCGTGCTGCGTGAGGCCGACTTAATTGCCTGCGAGGACACGCGCCACACGCAGAAGCTGCTGAACCATTTTGAAATCAAGACACCGACGCAGAGCTATCACGAGCACAACGAAGCTGCACGTGCGCAGGAGCTGGTTAAGAAAATCGAGGATGGAGCGCGGATCGCTCTGGTGTCGGACGCCGGCATGCCCGGCATTTCCGATCCCGGAGAGCGCGTCGTTCGCACCGCTCTGGATCGCGGCCTGAAAATCACCGTCATTCCCGGTCCTTCAGCGCTGATTTCGGCGCTGGTCGCCAGTGGACTGCCGAGTGATTCCTTCCGCTTCGTTGGGTTCCTGCCGCCGCGCTCCGGCGAGCGCCGCACCGCGCTCGACGCGTTGCGCGAAGATCGTGAGACGCTCGTGTTCTATGAAGCTCCTCATCGCATGAGCGAAATGCTTGCCGACCTCGAACGGATATTCGGCAAAGAGCGCCGAATCGCACTCGCGCGCGAACTGACCAAGTTACACGAGGAATTTCTTCGCGGAAGCATTGCCGAGATCGCAGGTGAACTGCGGAAACGGGAAGCCGTAAAGGGTGAAATCACCGTGATTGTGGAAGGCAATCGCACCGATCGAGCGGCCCAGGCAGCACACTCCACCGTTGCTGATCGTATTCGAGAGCTGATGGCGGGCGGCGCTCTCGACGAGAAGGCGGCTTTAAAGCAGGCAGCCAAGGAATTTGGCGTTGCGCGCAGCGAGGCCTACCGAGAGTGGCAGCGGGGGAAAAAAGCAGTGGCCAACAGGCAATAAAAGGTAGGCAATAAGCAGTAGGCAATAGGCGATAAGCAAATACGCTGAGCATACCCACACCCCTTCCCGTCCATGCCGTCCATCGTGTCCACTTCTGTCCATGGTTTAGTGCCAATTTTGCGGTTTTACAGCCTAGTGCCTTTTGCCTGCTGCTTATTGCTATTGCGGCTTACTCGCCCGCACGGGCAGTTCCGCCAAGCTGTTAATTTGGCACGAGATATCGCTCACCCATCCGGGTATTCCTTCAGTAATCTAGCGCGCCAGCGTATCCGCAGTTAGAGTTTTCAGCATCTCACCTCTTTCAAGGACCGCACAATGCAGAGCACAAAACCTGAGAAGCAAGTGAGCGAGTTGAGCTACCACGGACCGCTGATTGGGATGAGATCCACTCGTCCACAGCCGGCCACTTCCAGCAACAAGCCTGAAACCGGCACCAAGAGATCGATCTAAGCAGCCACTCCGCCGACAGCACTGGCATTCACTTCCCGAGCCAGGGCACAGGGAAATCGACACTTCCAGGAAGTGCCTTGATCGAAGAGCAACAGAGGTCTTCCCAAAACGTATTATTGGCGACTGCAGATAGCTGGAATGTTCTGCTTGGTTAGCGCCGGGTAGGAGAGGGCTTGGAGGCCGTGGTGCTGGCCCCCAGGCTGCGTAGGCGCTCTTTGGCTTGCTGCGCTTCAAGCGATCGAGGATAGCGGGCGATCAGCGAACGAAGCTCGCGAATCCCGGCGTCGCGCTGATCGATGTTAATGAGAGCGTATCCCTTCTTGAGCTGCGCGGCTGAGGCTTTGTTGCCGCTGGGATACTGCTCGATCACCTTGTCGTAATCCTGCACCGCCTGCTGATAATTCCCCTGTTTGTACTCGATGTCGGCAATGTAGTACTGCGCGTTCCCAGCCAGATCGGTGTTGCCGTAGTACTTGATGTAATCGGCAAACTCCTGTGAGGCCAGGTTGTATTTCGCTCCGTTGTAGTCGCTGAGAGCGTTGTTGTAGAGCACATCGGGCGGCGGCGCTGCGGCCTGCGGCGGCTGCTGCGGATTTGTGACTCCAGGCTGACCAGGTTGCGGCGCGGCCTGCAGGTTTTGCTGCGCGGCGGCCATGTCGTCGAGCTGTTTGCTGACTTTGGCTAAGCGCGCTTTTAGTTCATCCACAGAATCGTGCAGCGACTGCACCTGGGCCGAAACCTGATCGATCTTTCCGCCCTGGTCCGTC